>VGYV01000192.1 GCA_016872855.1 Planctomycetota bacterium | reverse complement strand
TCCCGTGCGGACGCCCGATCCCAGGGCTCCCGTTGGTCGCCCTGGGCTACGGTTGGCTCGCCCGCATTCGCGGGCTACGGCGGCGGGAGATGTGGGCAAAGATGAGCTCTCAGGGAGGGGGTGGGGGGAGGGTCGGGGCCCGTGGCCGGCGAGAACCACCAGGATTGGGGGCCATACTCGATCAGTTTGCCTCGCTTGCGCTGGCCTCTCCTCGCAGCCGCGGCAGGAGGTCGGGACGGCAGGGGCCGATGAAGTTGCAGCGCAGGCACGACCGCGCGTCGGCGGTCTTCTCGAACGCCCCCTCGGCCAGCGGCTCGTTCGCCGCCACGTCGGCCAGCAGCGAGTGCATGTCGGCCACGCTCCCGCGGATGTACTGCTTCGCATCCGCCACGTCCGCCGCCTTCACCTGGTACTCCTGGAGGCGGTTGACCAGCAGGTAGAACTCGGCGGGGAACACGTTCTCGATGGCCGTGCCCCACTTGGCCTGGGCGTAGAGGCTGTAGCACACGAGCTGAAGCGTGTTCGCCTCGGCCAGGCTGCGGCCCGTCTTCCAGTCGTAGATGCGCACCGCCGCCCCCTGGCGGAACGAGCAGTCCACCTTCGCCCAGATGCGGATGCCGTCCAGGTCGAACTTGTCCAGCTCCTCCACCTGTAGCCAGGCCTCGCGCGGCACGGCCCGCAGCTCCGCGAACAGGGCGCTCGTGTAGAACGTGTGCAGGCACTCCCGCACGTCGTCCGCCGTCTGCGCCCAGCGCTCGCGCGGCACGGGCACCCCGTACTCGTGCTCGAAGAGCGCGCACGACTTCGGCTTCTTCCAGTAGTTCCCCTGCTGCGACGAGCGATAGTCGTCCCGCATCTGCGCCAGCGTCACCTCGGCTATCTTGTCGGGGCTGAGCACCGTGATGCCGCGCCGAAGGTTGTTCAGGCTCCGCTCGATGCACAGATGCACCCGCTCCCCAGCCCAGACGGGCCGCGTCTTGAGCTGCTTCAGCACATAGAGCTGCCGCACCCGCTCAGGCGCCGTCGCCTCCCACCCGCCCCAGGCGCCATAGTACTGAAAGTAGTATTGCCGCGGACACGTCCTGAACGTCTCATCGCGGCTCTTCGACCAGGCGAACTCGTTCTTCAGCTCGGCCAACGCCTATCCCCTTTCCCCGTCCCGCGGCGCTCGGGCACTATCTTGCCCCTCTTGGTCGCGGCCAGGGGCCGCGTCGGGACCATCACCCGGCAAGCATCCTACGGAACATCGCCACTGGTGTCAACACACGGCCCTCAATTCAGCACGCGCGGCGCGGCACCCGTGGCAGCCGGAGGGCCGAACCGCGCGATTTTCCCCCGGCGGGCTTCCATGCCGCCGCGCCCTTCGGCTCCTTCGGCGCTGGACGGCGGGGCGCTCCCGAAAGCATTCCGTAGTTGTTCAACTACGGAACGCTGGCCTTGGCCGCAATGGAAGCGCCCCCTGTATTGGCCTCCGCGTGAGCGGCGGTCCGGCGGGCGGTGGTGGGATCGGCAATGAGTGTTCCGTAGTTGTTCAACTACGGAACGGTCGCCTTCGCCGCAACGGAGCCCCCCTCGGCCCACGCAAGTGAGAAGAGGCTCCCACAATTGTTCAACCGCGGAGTATGTCTCCGGGCAACCGGAAGTTCACCAGTCGGCATGGGTGGCAGTCACGGGCTCTCCAGAGTCGTGGTGCTCTGCCATGTTGCTGCCAGGCGGCCTGGGCAGCGGGACACGCGGCGGCCGCGCGCGAGGTGGACGACACGCTCAGCAGAGGAAGACACATGCCCCCCATCTTGGAGTTCCCTTTCAGGTCCTTGCTCGTGCTCGTCGTCGCCGCCGAGCCCGATCGCTCTTTCCCTCATCCAAGGGTTCGACGACGAGGACGACGACGACAACGACGACGATTCGCGACCCCAAGATCAGGGGCCAGACTCCTCGTCGCCGGGTGCGTGTAATCTCCTGCGGTCAGGGAGCGCGGCGGGAACGCCCGAAGGGCGCGGCGGGTGCGCCTGATTGCAGGCGCACCCGCCGCCCCGCTTCGGGGGCTGGGCCGCGGGTGGCTCCCGCACCCACGGCTCTCCGAGCTTCGCCGTGGGCTACACTCCGCCGCCTCCTTTGGAGGCTGAGAACGCCCGCGCCCCGACCGTAGGAGATTACACGCACCCCTCGTCGCCGCGGCGGTTGACACGGCTGTGGCCCGGCGCTACGATTCTATCTTCTCTTTCCTCTCGATACCGAGGGCGCGCGCGTGCATCTGCGCTGGATCATCCTGGGCGTGTTCGCCTTCACGTATGCCTTCCTGTGCCTGAGCCAACGGCGGCGCGCCGTGGGGGTGTGGGTGGGCATCGCCCTGATGGTCGCGGCGCGGTATCTCCTGAGCGGGCAGGACGCGGGCGGGGCGCTCGCGCTGCGGGCGGTGTTCCTGGACGCGGTGTCGTGGAACGTGATCGGGGTGCTGGCGGGGGCGATGCTGATCGCCGACCTGTTCATGGCCTCGGGCGTGCCGCTGTTGGTGGCCGACCTGATCGTGGACCGCTGCCGCACGACGCGAATGGCCATCGTGAGCGTGTGCCTGTTCGCCGGCTTCGTGTCGGCTTTCGTGGACAACGTGACGACGGTGCTGCTGGTGTCGCCTATCGCGCTGGCGATTGCGGGGCGGACGCGGGTGTCGCCAGTGCCGATTCTGATCGGCATCGCGATCAGCGCGAACCTCCAGGGTGCGGCGACGCTGATCGGCGACCCGCCGAGCATGCTCCTGGCCGGGGCGTTGCGGCTGGGGTTCAACGACTTCTTCATCCACGCGGGGCGACCGTCGCTGTTCTTCGCCATGCAGGTCGGGGCGGCGGCGAGCGCCATCGTGCTCTTCCTCGTCTTCCGCCGGCACCGCGAGCCGATGGCGGCCGTGGAGGTGGTGAAGCCGAAGACGTGGGTGCCCGTGGGCTTCATCGCTGTGATGATCCTCTTCCTCGCCTCGTCGTCGTACTTCGACCCCGGCTTCGAGTGGCTGGCGGGGACGGGGAACGTGGTGCTGGGGCTGGCCGCCTTTGCGTGGGGGATGGTGCGCGAGCCACAGGAGGCGAAGCGCATCCTGACGCGCTACGACTTCCCGACGATGGCCCTGCTGGCCGGCATCTTCGTGCTGGCCTACGCGATGGACAAGTTCCTCTGGGTGCAGGCCATCGCCGACGGCATCGTGGGGCTGGTGGGCACGAACCAGTTCGCCGCCTACACCCTCATCGTCTGGATCTCCGTCCTCGTGTCGGCGTTTGTGGACAACATTGCGTACGTGGCGCTGATGCTGCCGGTGACGAAGAGTCTGGCGGCGCCCGACGCGGTGGGCGGCGACCCGTTTCTCTATGCGGCCGGGCTGCTCATCGGGGCGTGCCTGGGCGGCAACATCACGCCCATCGGCGCCTCGTGCAACGTCGTGGCCGTCGGCACCCTGCGGCGGCACGGGCACCCGGTGAGCTTCTGGCAGTTTGCCCGCATCGGCCTGCCCTTCACCCTGGCCGCGACGACGGCCGGCTACCTGTTCATTTGGCTCTTCTGGAGTTGACCGCGAGAAGAGTTCGTAGTGCGGGCTTTAGCCCGTATCCGGAGATATGCACCTGTCGACCTAGGCGAGCGCCTCCCCCTCTCCCTCGGGGAGAGGGTTGGGGTGAGGGTGTTTGTGTCATCGCCAGGCTCGCGGAAGGCACCCTCACCCCGCGCCCGCCAGCGGGCACCCGCCCCCCAGGGGGGAGGGGGAAGAGCGCCCCTGGCTGGCCGCGTGGGGAGACACGGCCCGAAGGCCGCACTCCAAACGCCAGGAGCCTCGGGCGGCTGTGTCTGGAATCGGCAATCGGCAATTGGAAATCGGCAATGGAGCTCGTCCCCCTCCTCATCGTGCTGCTGTCGGCCGCGGGCCACGCGATGTGGAACTTCTTCGCCAAGCAGTCGGCCCACAAGCTGGCCTTCATCTGGGGTCTGTATGCGCTGGGGGCGGTGTTCTACCTGCCGCTGTACCTGGCGCAGGGGCTCTCCGCCGAGCTGGGGGCCGCGGCCTGGGCCTGCATCGTGGGCTCGGCGGCGGCCAAGGCCATCTACATGGTCTTCCTGGCCGAGGCGCTGCGGACGTGTGACCTCTCGATTGCGTATCCGCTGAGCCGCATCGCGCCGGCCATCGTGCCGTTCTGGGCGGTGCTGTTCCTCGGCGAAAGCGTGTCCGCACTAGGCGCGCTCGGCATCGCCATCGTCTGCATCGCCATCCCCGTCATGCACCTCCAGGGCGCGAGCATCGAGCACATGCGCCGCGTCCACCACTCGTTCCTCACGCGCGGCACGGTGTTCGCCCTGCTGGCCGCGGTGATGGTGTCGGCCTACTCGATCATAGACAAGCTGGCGGTGAGCCGCTACGCCGAGCCGATTGCCTTCAACTACGTTCACTGGGTCGTCACGGTAGTGATGCTTGCTCCCTACATCGCGTGGCGGTGCGGGGTGCGCGACGTCGTGGCGCTCTTTCGCGCCGAGTGGTGGCCCCTGGCCATTTCGGGATTCCTGGACTTCGGGGCCTATGTGCTGGTGCTCTACGTGATGGAGACGGGCAAGGTGAGCTACATCGTGGCGGCGCGGCAGACGAGTCAGATCATGGCCATCCTACTCGGCACGCTGGTGCTGCGCGAGCGTTGCGGGCGCATCCGCCTGGTCGCCGGCTCCCTCATCCTGGTCGGCGTCACCCTCATCGGCATCGCGCGGTAGGCTGTCACCCGCGCAGGGCGCGCCTGAAGCAGGGCGTCAGCTACCTCCTTTGTTCCTTCAGGATCCGACCAATCTCCTTCACCACGCCGTCGAGGGGCAGTTCCTGGTGCTCGAAGACTGCTTTGTAGTCGGAATCGAAATCCGCCCTGTCGTCCTTGAACCACTGGACCTTGCCATCCTTGATGCGGCGGATGCCGAGATGCCAGTTCGAGCCGGTCCAGAGCCCCGCGTCACGGCGGAGGAAGAGGAGGAACCGCCCCGTCTGGTAGCGGCAGTTGGCGCAGATGAAGTCTATGTCGCCGTAGATCTCGATCTCGCCCTTCAGGTCGCCCTTGAGCGATCTCTCAACCGTGCCCGTGGCTCTCTGGGAGTAGGTCCAGTCCCTCCCCTTCCTCTTCACGGGCTCGACCTTCTCGATGTTCACGATGGCGATGGCCTCCGCCGTCTCGATCATCTCGCGCTTCCCGGCGAAGTGAGCCTTCGCCTGCGCCACAGGGGCGAGGAGGGCGACGACGATGCACGTGAGCGCGAAGGACCGCATGCAGGCTCCCCCTACTGGGCACTCGGGAGCTTCCGAAGCGCGGAGGGAGGGGGGCCCCCTGCGGGACGCCGCCCTCCTGCAACAGCAGGTCACATTTCCTTGGCGATCTTGTAGACCTTGCCCTCGATGACGATGATGATGGGCTGGGCCTCGGCCAGGTAGCGGCCAATCCCCGGGTGCTTCTTGAGCAGAGCGAAGTAGTCGTCGCTGAAGGGCTTGATCTCCACAATCTTGTCCTTGTGCTCGGCCTCGACGTAGAGGCTGTCGTAGAGATAGCCGTCGGCGCGGCGGTAAAACGTTTTGTCGCTTATGGTTACGATGACGTCGGCCGCGGCGCGTTCGAGTTGCTCCTTCGCCCTGCCGCCATAGCCCCAGGCTTTGTGCTCGCGGCCGGCGGTGAAGGCGCCGTTGATGGTCGTTCTGGGGGGCTCGGCCTTCGCGCCGGGCGCGGCAGGCTTGGCGGCAGGTCTGGGCCGCGCGATGTCGCCAACCACGGCCTCTGCGAGGTCCTTCGCCTCCTCGACGGCGCGCTCGCCCTCGGCGCTCTTCGCGAAGCGCTCGGCGTCGCGGCGGATGCCAGCCGCGTCGAGGCGGGACCGCGGTTCCTCGCCCGGCCTCATGGCCACGGGCGGACGCGCGCTGTCCTCGATGACGAGGAACGAAGTGTAGGGGGTCATGATGCCGTACTGCTTGCCGAGCTTCACCACCTCGTCCACCAGCTCCTGGTTGCGGCCGCGGAGGCGGATTTCGTTGAGGAGGAAGGCCACCTTCCGCGTCGCCCACAGGCGGGGCAGGAAGCTGTTGTCGGCGGTCTCGGCGAAGGTGGTTTCGTAGACGAACTCGCGGGGCTTGCCTGCGACGGTGCCCGTGAGCTTGATGGCCTTCGCCCCGCCGCCCTGGTAGCGGCCCAGCACCATAAGCTGGCTGCCCCTAAAGAGATCGGGCAGCGACTTGGGATACACGTCGGCGGTCTTGAGGCCAGGGATGTCCAGCTTCAGGTCGGCCAGCACGGGGTTGGCGACCTTCGCGTAGAAGCTGGAGACCTTGACCTCGATGTTCTCCTTGGGGCTGACGTAGTCGGGCGAGCCGTGGTTCTCCTCGGCCAGCTTGTCGAGGAGCTGGGTATTGACGTCGTAGCCGACGCCAAAGACGAAGAGCCGGGCCTTGTCGGCGTTCGCGCCGGCGATGTTCTTGAGGATCGTCTCGGTGTTCGTCTCGCCGATGGTGGGGAGGCCATCGGTGAGGAAGGCGATCAGGGGCAGGCCCTTGCCGCCCTTAATCGTCTTCAGCGCGAGGCTTAGGGCGTCGTTGATGCACGTGCCGCCGCGGGCCTCGATCTTGTCAATGAACTCCAGCGCGGCCTTCACATTCTCCTTCGAGGCGGGCAGAAGGGCGTCGCGGAAGCTGGACGGCTCGGTCGCAAAGGTAATGATGCCAAAGAGATCGGACGACTTCAGGCTGTTCACGCAGTAGCGCAGGGCGCCCTTCGCCTGGTCTATCTTCTCGCCCGCCATCGAGCCAGAGGTGTCCATCACGAACACGATGCTCTTGGGCTGCTCCTCGCCGGGCTTCTCCTCGACGCTTGGGGCGACGGAGAGGAGGAAGTAGCCATCCTCGGCGGCAGGCTTGTGGGTGATGACCGAGACGCCAACGTCCTTCTTCGACACGCCGAGGTAGAGCTTGAAGTCGCGTTCGGGCACCACGTTGGCCTCTTCAAAGCCCAGCGTCGCCTCGTTCTCGCCCTTGCGCGTCACATCCACTTGGTGGGTCGGCGAGTAAAGCGTTTTGATGCCGTCGGAGTTCTCCACCTTCACCCTCACCGCGCAGGTGCCTATCTTGCCCGCGAGCGGCTTGGCCGAGCGAAGGGGGTAGCTGAACTCGAGCAGCCCGCCGTCCGAGCGCAGGGTGATCGAGTAGTCGAGCTTCACCTTCACCTCGGAGTTGGGGTTGATGGGGAAGATACGGCACTTGAGCATCTTGGTGCCGACCCATTCGAGGAGGGCGGGGTCCTTGCGGCGGCGAACGATGTCCTCGTAGATGTTCCGCGCCTTGTCGGCGTCGAGCAACTCGCCCTTCACCATCTTGCCGTCAATCTGCATCTCGAAGTTGTTGACCGCCGCATCTCCTGCCAGGGGAAAGAGATACGTGCCCTCCATCACCCGCGGGTTGGGGTTGTAGAAGACGGCGTTGAGGGCCACGTGTGCGACGGGGCCTTTGATCGTGATCTCGGCGTTGTGCGAGCGGGTCTCGAACGGCTGCTCGACCGGGATGGGCCGTGGGTGGGGATGCGGCCAGGGCCGCACGATGGGGATCGGCTCGGGCACCACGATGCAGGCGTTGGCCACCTGCGCCACAAGTGCCAGCGCCGCAAGCACTAACGCGGCGATGGCGACGACTGTCTTGACCTTCATCTCTCTGCCTCCTTCACACAATCGGGCCGGAGTGACGCCTTTGTTCACCCCCTTAGACGCGCCCCGCCGCCCGGGGTTCCCTGCATGTCACGACGCCTTGGGGTTCGCCAGGCGGCCGAGGAAGAGGATGCTGCCCGAGCGGTTGTCGCGGATGAGGAAGAGGAAGGGGTGGTCGGCGGTGAACTGGACGAATCTCGGCGGGCCGCCCCCCTCCATGATCACTGCGGTCGCCGCGGCCGCCTCCGTGCCCGTCTCGTTCACGTCCACGAATGCCTTGTGGATGACCTGGGAGATGAAGAGGTCCTTCTTGCCCGTCATGCCCGAGAAGTCGGCGGGCGGGAGGCCGAAGGCGTCGGCCATGCCCATCGCCTGAAGCGTGTCGGCGAGGAGGAGGGTCGTGGTGGCCTTGAACCTGGGGAGGGCGACGAGGACGTTCTGCGGCTTCATCGCGGCGACCCACTTCGTCAGGGTGTCGGCGTTCAGTGACTTCTCGAGCGCGGGCAGGCCGTCGGGCTTCGCGGGCAGGAGGATGACCATCGAGAGCCTGTCGCCCTTGTAGGGCAGCGCGAGGGCCTGGAAGCCGTCGCCCTGGAAGAGCGGGAAGTGGGCCATGTGGTGCATCGTCGGCGCGTTCACCTTCTCGCCACTCGCCAGGGTGAAGGGCTTCTCGCGCGTGTGGTCGGCGAAGAACTCGGTGGCCCAGCGCCCCTTGAAGTAGATGGCGTTGGTGAGGACCAGACGAGCCATTGCGCCGAGCATCCCCTTGGGAATGAGGTCCTTGATCTTGTCGCGCGTCTGCTCCTCGACCCAGCGGTTGATCGTCTGGCGGGCCGCCTCGGCCGCCTTCGCGAAGTCCACGGGATGCGGGCCGGCGCCGTAGGCCGACTTCGTCAGGTCAAGGTAGTCCCTCAGCAGCTCGAAGCCCTCCTGCACCCAGAGGGCGTTGGCCACGGTGAGCGCGAAATCCGACTTTGCCCCCGCGGCATTGAGGTCGGCCGTCAGCTTGCCGAACGCCTCGTGGAGCTTCGGCCCTTCGAGGTCGAAGTGGAGTGCCTTGGCCATCTGCGTGGCTGTGTTGCCGCGTGCGCCCGCATACGTCATCGCCAGTGCCGACGAGATGCTGTAGGGCGAGAGGAAGAGATTGCCCTCCTGCCCCTTGATTCGCGCGTAGAGGTCGAGGGCGAAGGCGTTGTTGCTCGCCGCCAGCGCCGCCTGCTCGGCTGGGGCGACTTCGCCGTACGACATTGAGCGGGTCAGCACGGCGGCAACAACAGAGGCGGCGAGAAAACTCTGGCATCTGGACATTGTGAGCCCTTTCCTGACGCGTGACGCGTGACCCGTGAGAAGGCTGGGAACCCGTCCCCATCCCTTGACCCACGCATCATTGGCTTCTACGTTTGCCCTTCTTCGGTTCCTTGCCGCCGGGCGTCTCGTTGCCGCCGGCCGCGAAGTGCTCGGCCATGCGGCCGGGGTAGCCGGCGTCGGCCTTCGCCGCCTTCCGGGCGGCGTCGAGCGCATCCTTTGCCAGGGGGCCGAGGCGCTCGATGGCCTGGAGACCACGCAGGCGCACCCACTCGCTGGGGTGTTCGAGCGCCGCGATGAGGCCCTGGACACCTTGCTGTTGGTCGCCCAGGCGGACCAGCGCTTCGGCGGCGGCGACCCGCACGTCGCCCGATTCGTCCCTCAGCGCGGCGCGGAGCGGCTCGGCGGCCGCCTTGTCGCCCGCGTGGCCGAGTCCCACTGCGGCCCAGTAGCGCACCACGGCGTCGGGGTGCTTCAGCGCCTCAACGAGGGCAGGCGCCGCCTCTTTGCCCGCTTGGGCGAGGTGCCAGGCCGCGAGCCAGCGCTCTTGCTCGTTCGAGGAGTGGACCTGTTTCTGTCGCGCTGTGATGTCTTCGGGCATCATCGTCCCCTGCAGGGAGCCACGAGCGGCGAGCCGCGAGCTTCGAGCCAGGATGCAGTCGTGCAGGAAGCTCGTGGCTCGCGGCTCGAAGCTCGCCGCTATGCCTTGCTCCCCCTCTGGCGGAAGACCTCTTGGACCAGGGCTTGCGACGTTGCGATGTCGGGCCGGGCCTTGAGCACCTTCTCGATGGCGGCCGCCGCGTCGGTGGCGCGGTAGCCGACCTGGAGGAGGATTTGGCGAGCCTCGGCGACGAAGGGCTGCTCGGCCGGCCTGGCCTTCTCCGGCATCGCCAGCGGCGCCTCGCCGGTGAGCAGCGTGAACTTCCAGGCCTTGCCCTTCAGCTCGGCGATGATCTTGTCGGCCATCCGCGGCCCGATGCGGGGCAGCCGGGCCAGCGTGCGGGCGTCGCCCCCCTCGATGGCCTGAGCCATTTCCGGAATCGGGATGGTGAGGGCGCGCAGCGCCGTCTTCGTGCCCAGGCCGCTCACGGTCGTGAGCAGCTCGAAGAACTCGCGGTCCAGCTCCTCGGTGAAGCCGATGAGGCGCGGCCTCTGGCTCCCCCCGCCGCCCCAGCCCTCGATGTAGTGCAGCGTGTGAAACGTCACCTCGCGGGCCTCGTCGGGCGCCAGGCTGCGCGTGATGCGCTGGGCCAGGCCGCCGGGCAGCATGACCTCGTAGAAGAGGCCATTGACCTCGACGATGGCCGAGTCGCCGCGCATTCCCGAAAGCCTGCCATGGATTCTGGTGATCATTGCTAGGCATTTCCGATTTCCGATTTCCGATTTCCGATTTCAGAGGGGGCGCAAGCCGTGGTTCTGCTCAATCGGCAATCGGCAATCGGCAATTGGCAATGGCTCCTACTTCCAAGTTTGCCTCGCCACCACATTGCAGTGGCACAGGGCGGCGGCCAGGGCGTCGGCCACGTCGGGCGGCTCGGGCAGGGCCTTGAGGCCCAGGGCGCTCTGCACCATGCGCTGCACCTGGCCCTTGCTCGCGTGGCCGGCGCCGGTGAGTGACTTCTTGATGCGCGTGGCCCCGTAGCTCACGACTGGCACGCCGGCCTCGGCCGCGGCCAGGAAGATCACACCACGCGCGTGGCCCATCAGAATCGCCGTCACCGGGTGGCGGTAGTGCGAGTAGAGGTCCTCGACGGCGATGGCCTCGGGCGCGAGTTCGCGGAACAGGTCGCGCGCCAGGCCGTGCAGCTTGTGGAGCCGGGCCTCGAGGGGCTGGCGTTCGTTGGTCCGCAGCACGCCCGCCTCGACCACGCGCACCCGCGCGCCACGGGCCTGGAGCAAGCCGTAGCCCGTGACCTGTAGCCCAGGGTCAACGCCCAGCACCCGCATCGCGTCCGCCTTTCGCCCGCCGGGGGCAGGAAAGGGGACATTCTCCTTTTCTGCGCAGCAGCCTTCGGCGCCCCAGGGGGGCGAGAAGATGAATGTCCCCTTTCCTGGCTCCTGAACGGCGCTTCGCCATTGTAGAGGCGCGGGCCGAAGGTGTCAACGGCCCGCTCCTTCCCTCAATCCGAAGCCAAACGCGTGGAGTGGGCGCCGGTCGGGGCTACTTCGTTTCTGTTGCGGAAAGCCAAGACTGGCTGAAGCCAGGACTCCGAACAGGGGAAGAACCCGTTTGGAGTCCTGCCTTCACGGGCTGTCGATTTACTCGGGCCGAAAATCCATAAGTCCTTGGTACACATGGACTTAGCAATTCCGGGGGCCAAATCTCTAAGTCTCGAGCTACCAAATACTTACGGCTTTCGTGCCCGAGTAAATCGACAGCCCGTTCAGGCAGTCTTCGTTGCGCCAATTGGCTTTCCGCAACAGAAACTACTTCCCGGCAGGGTCGGCCTTCAGGTCCTTGAGCTCTTGGCCATCGCGTGTCCGGAAGCGGAGGCAGAAGCCCCACTCGCCGCCGCCCTGGCCTATCTTCACCATGAGGTCGTTCCAGCCCCTCTTCAGCGTCACGTCCTTCCTATCCTCGTCGGGCCTCACGGCGCGGTCGCGGCGGTTCGAGTGAACAACCTGGCCGTTGAGCCAGACCTTGATCGAGTCGTCGCTGCCGGCCCAGAGCTGCACCTCGCGTTCCGAGGGGGAGTGGACGCGTGTGCGGAGGTAGATGGCGGCCCGCTCGGCCGCGACCTGTGCGACCGCGGTGATCTTGCGGAAGTTGAACAGCCACGGCCGTCCCGGGTCATCGCTGGTGGGCAGAGGCGCCCAGGCGGGCGTCTCCCCCTGCTTCTCGGGCGCGAACTCCTTGTCGAAGGGGCCGCACTTCTCCGCGCATTCGGGGTCGCGGTACGGGCCAGCGTACTCCCACTTCACCACGTAGTCCTCAAAGTCCAGGACGCTGAGGCCCTGGGTCCTCTTGAGGAACTCCTCCATGGTCTCGGTGCCGGCCGTGCCCTTGAGGGCTTGCCAGCGCTTCTTGGGCGGCTCGGGCGGGTCCTTCGGCTTGGGCGGCTCCACGGGGGGTGCCGCTGTCTTGGGCTTGGACACGTCTGCCTTGGCCTTTGTGTCCTTCACGGGCGGCGGCTTGGGAGGCGGCGCGACGATGGGCAGCTCGGTCTCGACGGGCGGCCGCGTAGCCACGGCCGGCCTCTCCCCACCGCCAGACGACAGCAGGAGGACAACGATGATGAGCAGGGCGCCGCCCGCGGCCGCGCCGTAGACGAATGGCTTCGCCTGCCAGAACGCCTTCGGGGCCGCGTCCGCCCGCCGCGTCGTCGGGTGCCGCTCGGCCTGAGGCTCCGGCTTCGACGTCGCCGGCTTCACTCGCCCCGTCTTCGGGCGCCCGGCCGCCGGCTCTTCAGCAGCGGCCACCGCCGCGCGCGGCACCGGCGCCCGCTTCTGGCTCATCCGCTCGACCCGCTCGACCGCGGTCAGCAACTCCTCCGCACTTTGGTAGCGGGCCTCCGGGCTGCGGCTCAGCAGCTTCTGCATCAGCACGTTCACCAGCACCGGCGTGCCCGCCGCCTTCTGGTCGAGCGAGGGGGCGTCGCGCCGGATGTACTCGAGCGCCCGGGCCTCGGGGTCCGGGCCGTCGAACGGCGGCTGGCCCGCCATCGCGTGGTAGAAGGCGCCGCCGAGGAGGAAGAGGTCGGTCCGCACGTCGAGCGGCCGCACGTGGGCCGCCTCGGGCGGATAGTAGAGGGGGGAGACGAGCCGCTCGGCGTCCGGCGTGTCGGGCGGCCGCACTTCGCCAACGCGGCGGGCCAGGGCCGACTCGGCCAGGAGCACCCGCCCGTCGCTCGCCACGAGAAGGGTGTCGGGCCGCAGGTCGCAGTGCAGGATGCCCGCCGCGTGGGCCTCGGCCAGCGACCGCGCCGCCTCCCGCAGCAGCGGCAGCGCGCGGTCCGCGGGCAACGGCCCCTCGCGCTCCAGCAGCGAAGCCAACGTCTCGAACTGCACGTCGTCCATAACGTGCCCATGCTAAATAACTCGCCACGATTCTGGATCGAACGGGGGGCCACGTGAGACTCCTTAAGCGGCAGTTGGCGTGTT
>VGYV01000191.1 GCA_016872855.1 Planctomycetota bacterium | reverse complement strand
TAAGGGCAGCGAACAGGCCGGAAGGCAGGAAGAAGACTGCCTAAAGGCAGGACTCCCAACAGGTTATGCACTCGTTCGGAGTCCTGCCTTCAGGCAGAATGCCCTTATCTTCACGCCATTCGTGCTAGGGAGCCATTGCGGTGACGGTGCGGATTTCGGCGATCATGGCGTCGGTGGCGGCGGCGACGGCGTCGCGCCAGCGCTCCTCGCCGAACTGGCGGTCGTAGGGGGAGCAGGCGTGTGCGAAGATGATGCTGCGTGATGCGCTGACGAGAGCGCCGCGCCCGCGGGCGTCGAAGGCGCGGGCGACCTCGGCCGGGCCGGCCCCCTGGGCGCCGAAGCCGGGGACGAGGAACCAGGCCTGGGGCATCAGGCGGCGCAGCTTCTCGGCGTCAATGGGCTGGGTGCCTGCGACGACGGCGCCGACGCAACTGTAGCCGCCGCGGCCCACGTGGGCCTTGCCCCACTCGTGGACGAGCGCGCCCATGCGCATGAAGAAGGGGACGCCTTTGCAGGTGAGGTTCTGGACGCGGCCGGCGCTGGGGTTTGTGGTTCTGACGAGGACGAAGAGGCCGCGCTCGCGGCGGACCGCGTGGCCGATGAAGGGCTCGATGCCGTCGAGGCCGAAGTAGGGGTTCACCGTCACCGCGTCGGCGCCGAGGTCGAACAGCTCGTTGCCGTCCACCGCTGCGCCGCCGAGGTGGCCCTGGGCGTAGGCCTCAGCCGTCGAGCCGATGTCGCCCCGCTTCACGTCGGCGATGACGAGCAGCCCCGCCTGCTTCGCGTGGGCCACGGTGTCCACGTAGGCCTGGTAGCCGAGCGGGCCGAAGCGCTCGAAGAAGGCAGCCTGCACCTTGACGGCAGGCACCTTGGGCGCCACGATGTCAATCACCTCGCGCGAGAAGGCGCGGAGCAGCGCCGCGGCGCCCTCACACGTGAGCGGCTCCTGCCCCAGGACGCTCCCGTGCAGCGGGGTGGGGATGCTCTCGAGGCGCGGGTCGAGGCCCACGACGCACGGGTTCCGCTTGGCTTCCACCGCCTCGGCGAGGCGATCGGCGAAATGCGCCATGAAACACTCCTGCTCACATCGCCAGGAAGTTCGCCAGCAGCTTCGGCCCCTCGGTCGTGAGGAACGACTCTGGGTGGAACTGGACGCCTTCGAGGCGGAACTCCCGGTGTCGGATGCCCATCAGCTCGCCCTCGGGCGTGTGGGCGGTGGCCACGAGGCACGCGGGAAGCGTCTCCTCGCGCACGACGAGCGAGTGGTAGCGTGTGGCCTCGAAGGGGTTGGCGAGGCCGCGGAAGACGCCCTGGCCGTCGTGGTGGATCACGGAGGTCTTGCCGTGCATCAGGCGGCCCGCGCGGACCACCTCGCCGCCGAAGGCATCGCCGATGCACTGGTGGCCCAGGCACACGCCCAGGAGCGGCACCTTGCCGGCGAAGCGGCGGATGACGTCGTTCGAGATGCCTGCCTCGCGCGGGGTGCATGGCCCTGGCGAGATGATGATGTGGCTGGGCCGCTTTGCCGCGATCTCGTCCAGCGTGATCTTGTCGTTGCGGTACACCTCCACCTCGGCGCCCATGCTGCCGATGCACTGCACGACGTTGTAGGTGAAGGAGTCGTAGTTATCAATCATCAGGATCATAGGCGGAGCACCTCGTCGGGCCGTTGCCCAAGCAATATACTCGGCGGCGGGGAGCGAGTCAACCGCGCCGGGAGAAGGGACCCAAGGAACAAAAGGGACCAAAGGGCGCAAAGCCGGGGAGGCTGGACCATGTGCCTTTGGTCCGTTTTGTCCCTTGTGTCCCCTGGCCTCCCCCTCACGGCTTGATGAGGACCTCGAAGCCCTCGGCCCGCAGCTTGGCGGCCACGCGCTCGGCGTCGGGCCGCGCCGCGTAGGGGCCGACGCGGACGAGATTGAGGTCGCCCGGGCGCGAGGAGGCTGGGAGGACGCTTGCCGGGTAGCCGCGCTCGGCGAGGAGGGCCGCGTGCTCGGCGGCCTTGGCCCGCGAGGTGAGGGCGGCGACCTGGACGTAGAACTGGCCGGTGGGCGAGGGCGCGGGGAGCGCGGTGCTGCCGCCGCCGAGGCGGGCCAGGGCGCGCTCGGCGCAGGGGCTGGAGCGGAACTCGTCGGCCACGCGGCGGTAGTGGGTGCGGGCCTCGGCGCCGCGCCCCAGGCGGTCGCAGGCCTCGGCGAGGAGGAAGAGCACCTCGTCGGCCACGGGCGTGGCGGGGTCCTTGGCCATGATGTCGAGGCAGGCGGCGCGGCACTCGGCGTAGGCCGCGCGCTGGTAGTGGCACCGGGCGAGGCCCAGGTGGGCCAGAGCGGCCAGGGTGGGGTTGGGCGAGGCGCGGAGGCAGTCGCGGAACCGCGTCTGGGCCTCAGGCGTCTGCCCCTGCCGCAGGGCGATGGCCCCCAGGGCGTAGTGGGCCTCGGCGGCCTGGGGGCTGGAGGGCTTCTCGCGGACGAAGTTGCGCAGGTGAGGTGCCGCGGCGCCAGTGTTGCCGAGGAGGTAGAGGCGCATGCCCTCGCGGTAGCGCGGGTCCTCCTTCGCCCCGGGCCAGCACTGGCAACCGGGGCACAGGGCCATGCCGGCCGCGAGCGCGGCCGCCGCCGCGCGGCGCCAGGCCCAGCGTCGGTGGGGCGTCGCCTCAGCCATGCAGCTTCTTCGTGAGAGCGGCCAGCCGGCGGCCATACTCCTGGCACTGGGTGGCGGCCCGGCGGTCGGGCGCGCCGATGGCCACAGGCCCGTAGTGGTCGCCGTTGGGCACCCCAGCCACGACCATGCCGTGGATGAGGAGCGCCTGGAGGATCGCCATGATGGTCGTCTCGTTCCCCCCGCCGATGTTGGCGGAGGAGGTGAAGGCGCCCCCGACCTTGCCCTCGAGCTGGCCGTGGAACGCCACGCTCTCATCGAGCAGCTTCTTCACCTCCGCGGACGGGAGGCCGTAGTAGGTGGGCGAGCCGAGGACGATGGCGTCGTAGCCCAGCAGGCTGGCCGGCTCCACCTCCACCACCGGCTTCAAGTCCACCTGAATGCCCTTCAGCCCGCCGGCGCCGGCGTGGATCAACTCCGCCATCTTCCGCGTGTTGCCTCCCCGCGAGTGATACGCTATCAGCATCTTGGCCATGACCAAGTCCTTCCTGTGTTGTCTCCCTCAACCCCATTATCCCACCGCGGCCCGCGCGGTGTCAAGCCCCAGTTCGGAGTGCGGCCTTCAGGCCGTATCTTGCCAGTTCGGAGTGCGGCCTTCAGGCCGTATCTTGCGCCCCCGTGCGGCGAACTACGGGCTGAGGCCCGCACTCCGAACGGGTCGCGCTCGGGCTCTCGACATGGCCAACGCGCCGCTTTCGCCGTTGACAGGAGGAGCGCCCCCCGCTAGAATCGTCGCGGCGGGAACGAGGAGAGCGAGGTTGAGGAGCTTCGAGGACCTGGCGAAGCAACTAGCGGAGGCGCCGGGCGCGTCCGAACGCATCGAGGCCGCCGAGGCGCTCTCGGAACTGGATGACCCGCGCGTGGCCCCCGCCCTGGCCCGCGCGCTGGCCGACCCCGACGCCGCGGTGCGCCGCCGCGTGGAGGAGCTGCTCGGCCAGTTCTGCCGCCGCGACCGCAAGGGGCAACTGGCCACGCTGCTCGACGAGGCCGAACGCGTGGCCGCCGCGCTGGCCACCGAGGCCCAGCGCCTGCGCGGCGCAATGCCCGAGGAGCCGCGAGAGCGCCCCATCGAGCCTATCGAGCTGCCCCCGGACCACGATGGCCCCGCCGCCCTCGTGCGGCTGACCGCTGAGCCGATGGACCTCAAGCGGGCCAGCCGCCTGCTCGCCCCCGCCGTGGGCCTCCCCCCGTTCGAGGTGCGGCGCGGCATCCAGATGTCCAAGGGCTTCCTCGCGCGCGGCGTGCCAGCCGACGAGGCCCGGCGCCTCGTCCCCCGGCTGGCCGACATCGGCGTGGTGGCGGGCGCCGTGCCGATGGCCGCGCTGCCCGCCCCACTGAAGCCCCAACGCCTGCGCGACCCCGCCTTCGGTCCCGACGCCCTCCGCGGCCGCCTGCTGCCCAGCGGCGAGGAGTGCGCGCCCTGGCCGCAGGTGGAAGTCGCTGTCGCCGCGCGCGTCGAGATGGGCCTCGAGCCGACGGCTCTGGAGGAGGACTGGTCGCCCCTCACCCGCCCCCTGCGCCCCCGCGGCAGGAGCCAGGCCAACCAGGAGCCCGTCTACGACTACGTCCTCGAGGTCTTCGCCGCCGAGCCCGAGCGACGCCTGCGCCTCATGACCTATGAACTCGACTTCCACGTCATGCAGCGCCGCCCGGCCCACTTCAACCGCGTGGCCCGCCTCGCCCGCGAGGTCTTCCGCCACGCCGACCGCGCCCGCGTGAGCGCCGGCATCCGGCGCCTCGCCGACCACGACGAGGAGAACTGGCACGACCTCACCTTCACCTCCCCCGTCGGCTACGAGGACTATGTGACCTGGCAGCGGCTCCTCCTCGCCCTGGACGTGCCCCTGCCGAGGTGAGGTCTGGGTGATCGTCCTCGTCCGTCGTCCTCGTCCCTCGTCCTCGACTCTTCCGCGGGTCACGATTACGAGGACGACGACGAGGACGATTGGGGAACCCGCGTGAAGCCCTGGCTCGAGGCCCTCTGGCGCCTGATGTACCCCGAGCAGTGCCTGGTGTGCGGCCAGGTGCTGGAGGTCGGCCGCCGCCACTTCTGCGCCGCCTGCTACGAGGGCCTGCCGTGGGTCGGGGAGACGTCGTGCCCCCGTTGCGGCGCGCCGGCGGGCCTTTACGCGAAGACGGCCCAGGGCTGCGCGGCGTGCCGCAGCCAACGCTTCGCCTTCCGCCGCGCCGTGGCGCCCCTCCGCTACCAGGGCGCGGCCCGCGACCTCATCCTGGCGTTCAAGCTCGGCCGCCGCGCCTCGCTCGCCTACGTGCTCGGCGACCTCCTGTGCGACTACCTGGGTGGGAGCGGCCTGAGCCAGGCCGTGGACCTCGTGGTGCCCGTGCCGCTGCACTGGCGGCGCCGCGCGAGCCGGGGCTTCAACCAGGCCGCCCTCCTCGCCCTCGAGGTTGGCGCCCGCTTCCGCCTGCCCATCGCCGCCCGCCTCCTCAAGCGCCGACGGGCCACAGTGACCCAGACGGCGCTCTCCGGCCTTCGCCGCGGCGCCAACGTCCGCGGCGCCTTCGCCATCCGAGCCGCCCGGAACGGGCGCCTCCTCGACCGCCTGGCCGGCAGGACCGCGGCCCTCGGCAGGCGCGTGCTCCTAGTGGACGACGTGTTCACCACGGGCTCGACCGTGAACGAGTGCGCCCGCGTGCTGCGCGAGGCAGGCGTGGCCGACGTGCTCGTGGCCACCGTGGCGCGCGCCTGCCATGCCTAGAAGGACCGGGGCATTTGCGCTTGACTCGGCGGGCGAGGGGAGTACAATATAGATTTGACAATCCGACGTGGGGCCGCCACGGCCCCCCGAGCGAGCGGGCGTAGCTCAGTGGTAGAGCGCAACGTTGCCAACGTTGAAGTCGTGGGTTCAAGTCCCATCGCCCGCTCCATTTTCATTTCTATGTCTATCCCCTGTTGATGGCGACGGAGGCGAAGGGCTTTCATGGCAGAGCAGGATGCCGGCAGCGTGGGCAAAGGGGACGCGGTGGAGAACGCAGCATCGGGCGCCCAGCCCGAGGAGCAGGCGGCCGCGGCGCCCGAGCCCCTGCGCGCGGTCGCGAGCGTCGAGGAGACCGGGCCGTGCGCGCGCCTCGTGAAGGTCGAGGTCCCCCAAGCACGCGTGCACCAGGAGATCGAGAAGAGCTACGCGGAGCTCCGCAAGACCGTGTCGCTCAAGGGCTTCCGCCCAGGCCACATCCCCCGCCACGTGCTCGAACGCCGCTTCGGCGAGCAAGTGACCGACGCCGTCCGCCAGACGCTCGCCGACGAGGGGCTGGAACAAGCGAGCGAGGACCACAAGCTCCGCCTCGCCATGGCCGCAAAGATCGAATACAAGGACATCCCGCTCAAGGCCGACCAGCCGCTGAAGTTCGAGGTCAAGGTTGAAATCGTCCCCGAATTCACCCTCGAAGGCTACAGGGGCGTCGAGGTGGAGCGGCCGGCCGGAAAGGTGACGGATGATGACGTGGCGGCGGCCCTCCAGAACTTCCGCCGCAGGCACGGCAAGTTCGAAAAGCTCGAAGAGGGCCAGGTCCAGGAGGGCGACGTGCCGATGTGCCACGCCCTGGCCATCCAGGACGGGCAGGAAATCTGGCGCGAGAACGAGCTGGGCGCCTTCCTCGCCCAGGAAACCATCGCCGGCATCCCCGTCCCTGGCCTCCGCGAGGCCATGATCGGCGCCGCCGTCGGCGACACCAAGTCGTTCCAGGCCAAGCTGCCCGACACGTTCCGCGCCGAGCAGCACCGCGGCAAGGAGGTGACGCTCGAGGTCACTGTGGACGAGCTCCGCCGCTTGGTGCTCCCCGAGGCCACGGACGAGTGGGCCAAGAGCCTCCGCTTCGACGACCTGAAGGACCTGCGGGAGGAGTTGCGCGACGAACTCCGCCGCAGCCGCGAGCACGAGGCCGACCAGGCGGTCCACGCGCGCGTCGCCGAGAAGCTGCTCGAAAAGACCAGCTTCGACGTGCCCGAGGGCATGGTCGAGCGCCTCGTCACCCAGGCCCGCGAGCGCCGCCGCCTCGCTCTCCTCTACCGCGGTGAGGCCCCCGACGACATCGAGGCCCAGCTCACCGCCCAGGACCAGGAGGCACGCGACGCCAGCATCCGCCAGTGCAAGCTCTACTTCATCTACGACCGCATCGCTGAGCAGGAGAAGATCTTTGTCACCGAGGACGAAGTGACCCAGCGCATCCAGGCCATCGCCCTCAACTACCGCCGAAGGCCCGAGGACGTGGCGAGCGAACTCGAACGCGAGGGCCGCCTGAGCGCCCTGCGCCACGAAATGCGCGAGGAAAAGGTCCGCGACTTCCTCGTCCAGAACGCCAAAGTCACCCAGGCCGCCGACGAGGCCGCCGCCCCGGCGGAGCCCGAGAAGGCGGCTGAGGCCAAGGAAGACGCCTGAGCCCGCCTCCCGGGAAGCTGAGGCGATTGCCTTGTCATTCCGAGCCTGTCGAGGAACCTTTCAAGGGAGGTAACTGACGTGACGGAGTGCACTGTGTCGCCGGCGCTTGCCCCCTGAAAGGTGCTTCGACAAACTCAGCATGACAAGCCGGGGGACCTGCCGCGTCCCCTCACTGCCCTCAATCCAAGGAGTAGTGAATGCCCTCCCTCGTCCCCATCGTGGTCGAAAAGGAAGGCCACGTCGAGCGGGCCTACGACATCTTCTCACGCCTCCTGAAGGACCGCATCATCTTCATCGGCACGCCCATTGACGACTACGTGGCCAGCCTCGTCATCGCACAAATGCTCTTCCTAGCGAACGAGAAGAAGAACCAGGACATCAAGCTCTACATCAACTCCCCAGGCGGCTACGTCCACTCCGGCCTGGCCATCCTGGACACGATGGACTTCGTGCCGTGCGCCGTGGAGACCTGCTGCATCGGCATGGCCGCCTCCATGGCCGCCGTGCTCCTCGCCTGCGGCTCAAAGGGCAAGCGCTACGCTCTCCCAAACGCCCGCGTCATGCTCCACCAGCCCGCGGGCGGCCTCCAGGGCACCGCCTCCGACATCAAAATCCACGCCGAAGAAATCCTCAAGATGAAGGCCACCATCAACCAAATCCTCGCCCAGCGCACAGGACAGCCCATCGAACGCGTCGAACGCGACACCGACCGCGACTTCTTCATGTCCGCCGACGAAGCCCTCAAGTACGGCCTCGTGGACGAGGTGCTCGCCTCCTCCAAGAGCCCCGCCACCGCCGCCCAGGAGGCCACACAGCCCGACGCCGAACCCACCAAGACCGAGGAGTAGGGCACCCCAATGTCCAAACGCCGCGACCCATCCAAGCCCGCCCAAGTCTGCACCCTCTGCGACAAGTCCTCCGACCTCGTGGACATCATGATCCCCGGCCCCCACGGCATCTTCATCTGCGAGGACTGCGTCGAAATCTGCAACGCCCTCGTCCGCTTCGAGCGCCAGCGTAAGCGCGGCGAGGAGCGCCGCCTGCCTAACCTATTGCCACCCCAAGAGATAAAGCGCCAGCTCGACCAATACGTCATCGGCCAGGAGCACACCAAGAAAATCCTCTCCGTCGCCGTCTATAACCACTACAAACGCCTAGTCCAGGGCAAGCCCACCGAGGCCGACGACACGGAGATAGAAAAGTCAAACATTCTACTCCTCGGACCCACAGGCTCCGGCAAGACCCTCCTCGCCCGAACCCTGGCCCGAATCCTCGACGTCCCCTTCGCCATCGGCGACGCAACTACACTAACAGAGGCAGGTTACGTCGGCGAGGACGTCGAAAACCTCCTCCTACGCCTCCTCCAGGTTGCCGACTTCAACGTCGAGCGCGCCCAGCAGGGCATCCTCTTCATCGACGAAATAGACAAAATCCACAAGACCTCCGAAAACGTCTCCATCACCCGCGACGTTTCCGGCGAAGGCGTCCAGCAAGCCCTCCTCAAGATGCTCGAGGGCACCATCTCAAACGTCCCCCCCGGCGGCGGACGCAAGCACCCCGAGCAACACTACATCCCGGTGGACACCAGCAACATCCTCTTCATCTGCGGCGGCACCTTCACGGGCCTCGAGAACATCATCGGCAAACGCCTCGGCCGCTCCGCCATCGGCTACGCCAAGGCCGCGCCTGACCGCTCCGAAAGCCCCGAACACCAGAAAGGCCGCACCCTAGCCAAAGTCGAGCCCGAGGACCTCGTCACCTACGGCATGATCCCCGAATTCGTCGGCCGCCTCCCCGTCGTCTCCGCCCTCATGCCCCTGGACGAGGCGGACCTGTTGCGCGTCATGACCGAGCCCCGCAACGCCCTCGTCAAACAATACCAGAAGCTCTTCGACCTCGAGGGCCGCCGCGTCACCTTCACCCCCGACGCCTTGCGCGAAATCGCCCGCAAGGCCCTCGACCGCGGCACCGGCGCCCGCGCACTCCGCAGCCTCTTCGAGGACATCATGCTCGACCTCATGTTCGAGCTGCCCAGCCGCCCCGAGGTCAAGGACTTCATCATCACCCCCGACATGGTTCGCGGCCAGCTCGACCACCTCACCGACACCCGCACCCGCCGCGAGGGTGCCCCCGAGCCCGACCGCAAGCCCGCCGCCCCCTCCCCCCGCCCCCTCCCCGCCCAGCGCGACAGCGCCTGAGCCCCGTCAGCGGCTCAGAGGGCCTCTGCTGGTGCCAGGTAACGGGCGCGGGCAGGGAGTTGTGGTGCTCAGTGGTTCCGGGAATCGCCGGCGACATCGCTGTCGAGGTGCCGATTGACGCGCAGCACTTGACGGCGAGGCCGCGAATATCATGGGGGCGGCAACCGCAACACATCCCAGCTCGCGGTACTGTGAGCTGGCGGCCGAGACGGTGGAGGAGATGGTGCAGGACATACGCCGCGAGGCCCGCTTGGCAGGCTAGGAGCCTGTTCCATGAAGCAGCCGGCCCGTCTGCTCTTCCTTTTCGCCACGTCCGCCCTCGCCGCCGAACTGCCCGCAGGCTGGGAGCTCAAGGGCAAGTGCGAGGCCGACGGCGGCAAGCTCGTGGCCTCCGAGCCGGCCACCCTCACCCTTCCCACCAAGCCGGGCGAATCAATCGAACTCGGGCTGATCCTCGGGAAGCTGGACGAACCACTCGTCCTCCGCGCGACCGATGCAGCTAAGGGTATCGTCGAGCTGTCTCTCACGGCCAAAGACCTGCCCCAATCCCCCTGGCCGTGGAAGAAAGGCGTCGCCACCGACGCGGGGATCGCCGTCCTCCTCCGCAAGGTCGGCGAGCCGCCCCTCTTCAACGACACCTACTGGATTCGCCCCAACCCCCACTTCTACCACGGCGCCGACCAGAAGAAGGCCCTCGACAACTGGGACAAGCTCCCCGCCGCCACCCAGCACACTCTCTGCGTGCGGCTCGACGTGTCGGAGACGGCCCTCGCCCTCTGGCTCGACGACCGCTTCATTGGCAAGGCCGAGTTGCGAGCCGAAAAGGTCGTCGCCTTGCTCAAGCCGGGCCACGCTGTCCACGGCGGCGCGGCCGCGAAGCTCGACGCAAGCCCGCGCTTCGTCCCCATTCGCCTCGGCGGCTACCGCCGGGCCGGCGATGCTACCGTAGCGAAGTGTCCGCTGAACCCAGGGCCGCAGACGCGCGACGGCGTTCCCTTCTACGTTGCAGCGCCAGCGGAGTCCATTGACGTCGGCCTATCCCGCTGGCTGGAGGAGGCCACCGGCCCCGACGATTTTACCGACGACTATTACAACCGCAGCGCGTTCGATGGCACGCCTGAGAGCATCATCCTCGCCGTGCCGACCGATGACTACAGCCGCGCCCATATCCTATGCACGGTGGACCCCGACCCCGCTAGGAGCCCGAAGATCGCGTTCCGCCTGACCCGGTTCCTCAAGGACTACCTGGATTCCGGCGGTCGTGGCGACGCCATTGCCGGGACCACGGTGCTCTTCGAGGGAGGCGCGCCCGGCACTCTCCGCGAGGTCGGCGTCCATCTACAAAGCGGCCAGATCACCGACCTCCTCGACGAGAAGGGGATCGTCTGCGGCCGCTCCACCCAATCGCTCGACCTGGAACTGACCAAGGCGCTCAGTCAGGTCACGAAGCTCAACCATGCCAACTACTCCACAAAGCCGTTGGGCAAGCCGAGCGCGGTCCGCGTCTTCGCGCTCACCCTCGAGCGCTCCATCGTCCGCGCGCGCCTCCGCTCGAAGCAGCCCGGGAACGTCTTCTACGCCGCGGACAAGCCCGAGCTGATGGTGGACCTCAAGAACCTCTCAGCCGCGGATATCCCAGTGGAGGTGTTCTGCGCCGTCGCTGACTTGTCTGGCGAGGTCCGCAGCCTGCCGACGCAGGAGGTGGGCCTGCGCGCGGGGAGAGAAACTTCGGTCAGTTTCGACCTCACTCAGCCGAAGTTCGGCTGGTACAGGGCGATCGTCGGTGTGGCAGCCAACGGCGAGGATGTTCGCAACATTCCCACGAGCTTCGCCATTCTGCCGCCCGACACGCGCAAGGCGGGGGCCGAATCGCCCTTTGGCACCTGGTGGTTCCGCGATAGCCATATTGGGACGAAGAACGTGGCCGATGTGGCGCCGCTGCTCCAGCGGCTCGGGTTCCGGCACGTGTGCCCAGGCGGCAGCGGGCCTTCGGGGGAGGAGTTGGCGAAGCACGGCCTTTCGATCAGCATGCTGCCCAACCTGATGCGGGGCAAGATAGCGGACACGGAGAAGGCAATTGACGCGGCGGTGAAGGCGCACCCCGAGGCCAAGTGGGCGCTCATCTTCCACGAGCACGGCTTCGGCGAGCCAATCGTCTTCCCGCCAGAGTTCATCGGCCAACCCGTCCCCAAGCTCAACGAGAAGCAGGAAGCGCAGTTCAAGTCGCTCTGGGACCGGGCGGTGGAGACGAGCAAGCTCTACCGCGCGAAGTACCCCCAGATCAAGCTCATCTTCGGCAACAGCTCGCTCCCCTTCGCCGTCGAGTTCATGCGCCGCGGCTACCCGCGCGACCTCGTGGACGCCTTTGGCGACGAGGACCTCGGCCAGCTCATCATGCCGGAATACCCGCCCCAGTCCTTCAAGAGCATCTACTGGCAGCAGGAATACCAGAAGCTCTACAAGTACAACGTGCCCGTGACGACGACTTACGAGTGGCGGGGCCGCCCGACCACGCCCGGCAACCTGACCGAGCGGGAGCAGGCCGAGCTCTACGCCCGCGACTGCCTCCACGCCCTCGCCTATCGCATGCCCCACATCAACGTCGCGCTGCTCCACGACGTGGGCGACTCCTACTACTACAGCCGCTGGGGCGGCACGGGGCTGCTCCACCGCTGGCCGCTGCTGAATCCGAAGCCGAGCTACGTCGCCCTCGCCACCCTCACCCGCGAGCTCGACGGCGCCAAGTTCACCCGCTACCTCACCAGCAACTCCCCCTCGCTCTACCTCTGCGAGTTCCAGCGCGGCGACGAATGGGTCTACGCCCTCTGGCTCCCCCGCGGCGAGCGCGAGGTCGAGCTGGCCTTCGATGGCGACGCCCGCTACACCCTCACCGACTCGATGGGCAATGCCCGCGAGGGCAAGCCCCGCGTCTCCAGCCTGCCCATCTACCTCCGCGCGAAGGCCAGGATCACGAAGGCCGTCGCCGGCCCGGCCACCTGTGGAGCCCCGCCCGCGAAGCTCGCCGTGGTGGACGACCTGTGCGATGCGGGCAAGTGGGCACTGGCCGCCGAGCGCGACGATGCCCTGGAGAAGGCCCACTTCGACTTCCCCCGCCGCCAGGGCAAGGCCGATGTCGCCGTCAAAGACGACGCCGAGAAGGGCAAGGCGCTGGAGGTGAGGCTGCTGCCCCAGCCCGACGTGCCGGCCCCCTGCCCCCGCTATCTGATCCTGAAACCGAAACAGCCAGTTCCCGTGCCCGGCCAGCCCAAGGCCATCGGCACCTGGGTCAAGGGCAACTCCTCCTGGGGACGCCTCATGTGGGAGATCGAGGACGCCAAGGGCGAGCGCTTCTTCTCCGTCTCGGCCGGCGAGGGCGGCTGGATGGTGGGCGACTGGAAGGCCCGCTCCTACATCAACTTCGACGGCTGGAACTACCTCCAGGTGAAGCTGCTCACGTGGTATGAGAGCGGCTTCTACGGCCCCGAGCGCTGCGACTGGCACTACACCGCCGAAGGCCGCGTGGACTTCCCCATCAAGCTCACCCGCCTTGCCGTCGAGCTTCGCGACAAGGTGCTCCACCTCACCGACCTCGTGCCCGTGCCCGACCCCGCCATCCGCCTCCGCGACCTGAGCGCGAGCGACGAGTAGCCGCAGGGGCATGGCCCCCCCTCCCTCTCAAGGAGGGGCTGATCTTTACCCACATCTTCTGGGGGCTGGGGTTTAGAAACTATCTCAAAACCCACGCGGGCTGCGTTGCCGGCGTCAGCGGGGCGGATGCAAGGCGCGGCGACGCAGGCGATGCAGCGGAGAGCATCGCTGAGGAGCCGCAACGCAGCAGCCGCCCCGCTGCCGCCGCAACCCGA
>VGYV01000190.1 GCA_016872855.1 Planctomycetota bacterium | reverse complement strand
CCCTAACATCGTGGTCATCCTGGCCGACGACCTGGGCTACGGCGACGTGGGCTGCTACAACCCGAAGGGAAAGATACCGACGCCCTGCGCCGACCGCCTGGCGGCGGAGGGGGTGTGCTTCACCGATGCGCACACCAGCTCGGGCGTCTGCTCGCCCAGCCGCTACACGCTGCTCACCGGGCGCTACCACTGGCGCACGCGGCTCCAGGCGGGCATCGTCGGCGTGTTCGGCAAGCCGCTGATCGCGCCCGACCGGCTCACACTGGCCGGCCTGCTCAAGGCTCAGGGCTATCGCACGGCGTGTGTCGGCAAATGGCACCTGGGTTGGGACTGGCCGATCCCGCAGGGGAAAGGCGCGGCCTTCCAGGGGAAAGCCCAGGACGCAGCGACCGATGAGCACCGCGCCGTCTGGCGCGAGGCATTCTCGCAGCCCATCGCCGGCGGGCCGACCACGCGCGGCTTCGACGCCTACTTCGGAACCGACGTGCCGAACTGGCCCCCCTACTGCTTCATCGAGAACGAGCGCACGCTCGGGGTCCCATCGGAGTTCCTGCCCGCCGAGCTGCTGCGAGGCAACCTGGCCAGCCTCCAGGGGCCGGCGCTCCCCGGCTGGAAGCTCTCGGAGGTCCTCCCCGCGCTCACGGACCGCGCCTGCCAATTCGTCAGGGACTGCTCGGCGGCGAAGCAGCCTTTCTTCCTCTACCTGCCCCTCACGTCGCCCCACACGCCCCTGGCCGTGAACGAGCCGTGGCGCGGCAAGAGCGGGCTGAACGCCTATGCCGACCTCGTGATGGAGACGGACGCGATGGTCGGCCGTGTGCTCGACGCCCTGGCCCAGAGCGGCGCGGCGGACAACACGCTGGTCGTCTTCACGAGCGACAACGGCTGCGCCCCCTACATCGGCGTGCCCGAGATGGAGGCCAAGGGGCACTTCCCCAGCGGCCCGTTCCGAGGCTACAAAGCCGACGCCTGGGAGGGCGGCCACCGCGTGCCCTTCATCGTCCGCTGGCCCGGCAAAGTGAAGCCGGGCGGCCGCTGCGGCCAAACGGTCATCCAGGGCGACCTGATGGCGACATTCGCTGAGATGCTAGGCACGAAGCTGCCCGAGACCGCCGGCGAGGACAGCGTGTGCCTGCTGCCGCTGCTCAAGGGCGAGGACCGGCCCATTCACGAGGCAGTGGTGCACCATTCCGCCGGCGGCAAGTTCGCCATACGGGCCGGCAAGTGGAAGCTCCTCCTTTGCCCTGGCTCCGGCGGCGGATTCGTCCCAAAGGACACCGATGCGGCGGCGCACAAGGCCGGCCTGCCGCCCCGCCAGTTGTACGACCTGGAGGCCGATCCGGGCGAGCGAACCAACCTCCAGGCCGAGCAGCCCGAGGTCGTCAAGCGCCTCGCGGGCCTCCTCGAGAACCTGGTGGCCGCCGGCCGAAGCACGCCCGGCGCCCCACAGAAGAACGACGTGCCGGTGGACATCTGGAAGGGGAAGAAGCTCTGAGGCGCCTCACACCGAAACCAACGAGGGCTCGCTGCATGCTTCTCACAACGCTGCTCCCCTTGGCTCTCATCCATGCCGCGGGCGAGCATCCGCCCCGCGTGCGCGTGGACCGTGCCCGTCGCGGCTTCGCCGACGCCAGCGGGCGGCCCTTCGTCCCCTTCGGCGTGAACTACTACAGGCCGGGCACCGGCTGGGCGCCGCAACTGTGGAAGCAGTTCGACGCCGAGGCCACGCGCCGCGACTTCGCGCGGCTCAAGGAGCTGGGCGCGAACGCTGTGCGGGTCTTCATCTCCTTCGGCTCGTTCTACAATCAGCTCGACAAGCTCGATCCCGACGGGCTGGCCAAGTTCGACCAGCTCCTCGACCTCGCCGACGAAGCGGGGCTATACGTGCACCCCACGGGTCCCGACCATTGGGAGGGCGCGCCCGCGTGGACCAAGGACATGAGCTTTCACAGTTGCGATGCGAACGAGGCGAGCCTCAAGGCCCTCGACGACTACTGGCGAATGTTCGCCTCGCGCTACCGAGGGCGCACCACGGTCTGGGCCTACGACCTGCGCAACGAGCCCTCCGTCGCCTGGGAGACGCCCCACATGCGAACGCAGTGGGAGGCATGGCGCAAAGACCGCGGGCAGGAGCCAGTCCCGGTCCCCGATCCCAAGGCCAATCCCCCCGTGCCGTACATTGGGGACTACCAGCGCTTCCGCGAGAGCCTGGCCGAGAGGTGGGTCGCACGCCAGGCCACGGCCATCTGCGCCGCCGACCCTGACGCCCTGGTCACGGTCGGCCTCATCCAGTGGTCAATCCCCGCGCAGAGGATCGCACTCAACCAGTATGCCGCCTTCCGGCCCGCGGCGATAGCGAAGCACCTCGACTTCATGGAACTCCACTACTACCCCCTGGTGGGCGGGTGCTACAGGTATGAGGGCGCGGAGGCCGAGGCCACGCAACTGGCCGTGCTCGAGGCGATGGCGCGTGAGGCGGCGAAGCCGGGCCTGCCCCTGGTCATCGCCGAGTTCGGCTGGTACGGCGGCGGGCCGCTCGATGCCGGGACCAAGCCCGCCACCGAGGAACAGCAGGCCGAGTGGTGCCGCCACCTGGTCGAGACCACCGCCCCGCTCGCCTGCGGCTGGCTCAACTGGGGCATGTATGACCACCCCGAGGCCAAGGACGTGAGCCGGCTCACCGGCCTCTTCACGTCCGACGGCAAGGAGAAGGCCTGGGCACGCGCCTTCCGCGACCTGGCGCACCGGTTCCGCGCCAAGCCGCCGACCTTCGCAATGCCCGAGCGCCCCGACCTGCCGTGGGACGCGTGCATCGCCAGCGGCGACGCGATGGAGAAGTTCCGCCAGGCCTATCTCAAGGCGTTCCTCGCCGACCGTCGGGCCAACTGATCGCCCTTCTTCAGGCAAGGAGTCATCCCGATGAGCAAACGTCTTCTGGTCGTCGCTCTGGCGGCGGTGCACTCAATTCTGCTGGCAGGCGAGGCACCCTTTGCCCTCCGGTATGAGCCAGGCGACCGGTATGCGCTGACGATCTCGCACCTGGCGATCCACGACCTCGCCAAGCCCGCCGAAGGCCAGCCAGGCCGACTGGTGCGCACCTGGGATGCCAAGGCGACCCTGACCTTCAAGGAGAAAGACAAGGCGCTGGCGCTCACCCTGGAGGGCCTGGAGCTGACGGGGACCTGGGACGGGGGGCCGCTGCCGAAGGACCTGCACGGGGTTGTGGACCGTGCCATCGGGAAGCTCGAGGTGCTCCTCCCCCGCCAGGAAGATGGCTCCGTGCGCCTGCCGCCAGACATCGAGAAGCAGCACTCGATGGCGACGGCCATCGTCGAGTGCCTCCTCCCCATCCTGCCCGAGGAACCGGTGGCGCCGGGCGGCCTGTGGCGCGTGAACTTCCCCTTGCCCGAGAAGTGGATGCCCGCGGTCCTGGCCCGCTCGGCGGGACGCGGGCTCTACGAGGAGGACGTGGATTACCGGCAGGTGGCCGTGTTGGACGGGGGATGGCGGCCCTGCCGCTTCGGGGATGGGCAACTGGCGAAGCTCACCTACACGGCGGCGCGCCTGGACAGCATCCGCTCGCTCAACGTCTACTTCGCTAGGACCCAAGGGGTTGTGGTGCGAAGCTCCATGTTCACGTGGCGGCGGCCGGAGCATCGTCTCGCCATCCTCCGCGACCAGCAGATCGTCGAGACGCATAGCCTCACGCGCCTCCGCTCCCCGGCGGACGGGCGTCGAAGAGAGTTCGGGCCCGTCGGACCCGTCCCCCGAGCAGTCGAGCCATGATGGAAACCTCCTCTTGCGTGGGCAATGGCCGCGTTCGCGGCGGGCCCCCTCTTTCGCAGGGGCGAGGAAAGACCTGGCGAAGCCGGCGTCGCTCACGGGGGATGAAAAGGCCAGGAAGGACGGCCCCCGAAAAAGACTCCAGTGACACTTCGGCCAAGTGAGGGGGGTGTTCGTAGTGCGGCCTTCAGGCCGTAGCCCGCGCCCGCGATGTGCGCTGAGGCCCGCATTGAGCGACTCTGGGCGACTCTGGGCAACACTGGGTCAGGGGGTGCGCTGGCTCAGGTAGCGGGCACGGGCCTGGGCGAAGAAGGCGAGGTAGGAGGGCGTGGCGTAGTCGCGGTAGGTCCAGGGGGTGGGGGCGTAGGCGCCTTTCTTGTAAGTGAGGGTGATTTCGGCGTAGATGCCATCGCGGAGGTAGATGCGGTGGACGTAGTCCTTGGTGGTGGCGAGGACGAGTTTGGAGCCGTCGAGGTAGCCGGGGTCGAGGTTGACGGGGCGTGGGACGGGGGCGGCGAGGGTGCGGGCGAGGTCGGCTTCGAGCTGGTTGGTCTTGAGTTTGATGGCCGCGATGTCGCCGGGGCTGATGAGGGGTTCGTGGGTGACGAATTTGCGGAGGAGCGGGGCGCCCATTTCGGGGGTGTAGTAGTCGGTGAAGTCGAAGGGGATGAGGGGGCTGGCGAGGTCAATGGACCCGAAATGGACGGCGAGGAGGCGCTCGGCGGCGTCGAGCCACTCGGGGCGCTGGGCGAGCATGCCGACGAGGAGCTTCACTTGGCTAGGGGGTCTGATGTCGCCCATACGTTGTCCCGTCCGTGGCTGTATGCGCGTGCCTGCGGGGGATGAATGCATGAATGGATGGGTGGATGGGTGTCAGGCAATCATCCATTCATCCAGTCATCCAACCATCCCCTTTCGTTGCGGACACTGGCCGCCTTGAGCACCTACTGGCTCGGGCTCTCGGGGAGGGCTTTGGCCGAGGGTTCGCCGTTCTGGGCTCGGGCGAGGAGGTCGAGGATGCGGGGCTTGAGGTCGGGGCCGCCCAGGTCGGGGTGGGAGAGCTGGAGGACGCCGATGCACTTGATGACGTAGTCGGAGCGGCCCTCCAGGTAGGTCATGAAGAGCTGTTCGTATTTGACCTCCCACCACTCCTTGGTGTATTCGGGGAGAGCGGCGAGGAGGGCGTCGTAGATGCGGCGTGCGGCGGTGTAGTCCTTGCGGAGGCGGCAGAGCTCGGCCTGCTGGAGTCGGGTGGCGAGGGTGGAGCCGATGAGCTTCTCGGTGAGTTCGAGGTAGTAGGCGGCGGTCTTGAAGAGGCGGAGTCGGATGGCGCAGGTGGTGAGGCGGTCGAGGATGGCGAGAACGGTTCGGCCTTCCTCGCCCTTGGGGTCGAGGCGTTTGAAGTTGACGCTGGCGAGCTGGGGCTTGTAGAGGTCGTAAGCCTTTTGCCATTCCTCGCGGTCGAAGAAGCCGCCTGCGAGCCAGAGCTCGAGTTCAGGGTTCTTGCCGGGCTCTTTGCTGACGAGTGGGAGGTAGTGGTTGAGGGCGGCGGCGGTGGCCTTTCGGGCGCCCTCGGTGTCGCCTTCCTCGGTGAGCTGTCGGGCGCGGGCGCGATAGAGGTCGGCGAGCCAGCGGACCTGCTCGGACGGCGTGAGGAGGTTGGGGAAGCGGCCTGGGAGGGCCTTGAGGAGGGCGATGGCGTGCTCGACGTCGCCGCCGGCGTGGTGGAGTCGGATGAGGGCGAGGGTGGCCTGGCCGCGGTGGTCGGCGGTCTTCTTGGGGTCGTCCTTTTCGGACTTGGCCTCGGAAAGGGCGAGGAAGCGGTCGAGGCTCTCGATGGCCTTCTTGCGGGCGTCCTCGGCCTCGGGCTTCTTTTTGTCGGGCATGCGGGCGTAGTGGTTGTAGGCGCCCAGGGCGTCGCCGTAGGCGGCGAGCACCTCGTCCACGGTCTCCTTGTAGAGTGGGGAGTAGCGGTAGTAGACTTCGAGGGAGAGGATGGCGAGAGCGGTGGAGTAGACGCGGCCGAAGGTGCGGCCGCCGTAGGTGAGGGGGGGCCAACTGCCCGTGTTGTCGCCGCGACGCTCCTGGATGCGGCAGAGGAGGTCTTTGACCTGGGGGTGCCACCTGTCCCAGGCCCTGCTGCGGCGCTGGTGGAGGGCGAGGTTGGCGTAGTACCAGTAGTAGTAGTTGTTCGTGCCCGTGAAGAGGGCGACCTTGTCGCTGGGGGGTCCAGCGGCGGTGGTCTCGTCCTCCCATCTGGGCGGGTTGGCGAGGATGACGGCGCCGGCGCGCTCGATGAAAGGGTCGTCGGCGGCCATGCCGAGGTACTGGTGGCAGAGGAGGCCGACGGCGTCGAGGGCGACGCCTGTGCGGAGGTAGCCGACGAAGATGTGGCTCTCGTTGGCGACGCGGTGGGCGAGGTCGAGGGCCTTGTCGGTGGGGACGGTGATGTGGAAGCGTCGGACCGGGCCTTCGGGGGGCTCGCCTGGGGCCGGGAATGCTCTGGCGCCGAGGTTCCAGGACGCCACGCGCTCGTTGGCCGTGGCGGGGTCGAGGGCCTTGGCGAGGGGGAGGAGGAGGGTGGACTGGCCGTCCTTCTGGGCGATGGCGGAGACGAGGGCGGGGCCGACGAGGTAACAGGTCTTGCCCTCGGCCTTGTCGGTGACAGAGTCGAAGAATCGGCGGGCGTTGTCGAAGGCGGACTTTGGGATGTCGAGTCCGCTCAGGGAAGCGGAGCGGAGTGCCATGACCATCCAGCCGCTGACCGAGGAGTCGCCGTCGGGCGAGTTGAAGAAGTAGCGCCAGCCGCCGGTCGAGTTCTGGGTGCGGACGATGAAGTCAATGGCGCGCTGGGCGGACTCGTGGAGGAGCTGGTCTTTGGTCATTCCGTAGGCTTCGACGAGTGCGAGGGTGGCCGTGGCGTGGCAGTACATGTAGTTGACGGTTCCCTCGCCGAGGCGCTTGCCGGTCTGCCTGTCGGTCGCGGCGATGCAGCCGTCCTTGCCCTGCTGCGACTTGAGGTAGGCGAGCGCGCGGTCCACGGTGCGGGTGAACTTGCCGCCTGGCCTGTGGGTGTAGCCCGCGCCCAGGAAGGCCATCGTGGCCAGGCCTGAGAGGCCGGGGTCGGCCCAGCGGGCGCCCTCGAGTGGGGCGGCCCAGCCGCCGGTGGCCAGTTGCTTGGCCGCAAGCCACAGGAGGCCGCTCTCGACCGCGTTCTCCGATGCGCCCGGCCCGCCGCTGAGGCCCTCGGTGGCGCGCTTGCGGCCCCCAGGCGTGCGGCTGTCGAAGGGGCTGCCCTCGACGCCGATGACCTGGGTCTGGCTCATCCTCTCGGCGGCATCGAGCGCCGGGCGGTCCACCACCTCTTTGAGGTCGGCCTTTTCCGCCGGCGGCTCGATGGCGGGGGGCTCGGGGGCCTTGTGGGTCGAGATGTCGAGCGGCGGCTTCTCCGGCTCGGGTGGGCGGATGCCCACTTTGATCTCGCGCGCGATCACCGTTTCGGGTGGCCGCACCGTGATCCGCCAGTTCATCAGGACGAGGATGGCGAGGGCATGGACGAAGAAGGAGATGCCCCACCACGGGGTCTTGCGACCGAGATAACCCAGCTTCTCTCTGAAGGGATGCACAAGCCTGCCCCTATGGGTGCCGGGCGTGGGTCGAGCAGCCCCCGTGCTTCCTGCCCCCATTATACAACAGGCCGCCCGGTAATCCACTCATTTCATGGCCGCATCGTCCTCGTCCGTCGTCCTCGTTGTCGACTCTTTTCCGCCCGTCCAGGGGGTTCGAGGACGAAGGACGAGGACGAGGGACGAGGACGATTCCCAGCGCACAGCGGCCCCGCGTGGGCGGGGCCGTTGTGCGGTAGCGAAGGTGCCTTGCGGCGGGGGTCACTGGGTGCTGGCGAGGGCTGGGACCTCGATGATGGTGCCGGGACGCAGGCTGTCGGGCTTGGCGGGGTCGGGGAGCTTGGCGCGGTTGCGCTCGTAGAGGGTGCGCCACTTGCCTGGGTCGCGGTAGACGCTGCGGGCGATCTTCATGAAGGTGTCGCCCTTCTGGACGGTGTAAGTCTTTGAGCGGCCAGGGTTTGGGGCTGGGCGAGGCGTGCGGTCTGGCGTGGTGGGGGCAGGTGCCGGGCCGCCGGCCGGCGTGGGAGCGGGGCGGGTGGTGGGGGGAACGCCGTCGACCGCGCGGGGCGTGGCGTCGGGCGCAGGGGGGATGGTGAGCTTCTGGCCGACGCGGAGGACGGAGACGCCGCGGTTGGCCTGCTGGATGAGGCGCCACTTGCTCTGGTCCCTGTAGTACTTGACCGCGAGCTTGATGAGGGTGTCGCCGCTGGCGACGGTGTGGGTGAGGGCGGGGGTGGGAGCGGGCGTGGGGCCAGAGGGGGTGGAGTCTGCTGGCGTACTGGTGCGGCCCGTTGGCAGGCTGTCGCGCGGGGCCGCGTCGGGCGCGGGGCGGGTCCTCGACGCATCGGGGTGGTTTATCATCGCCGCGTCGGTGGGGAGCGGTGACGCTCTGTCGGCTGGGGTGGCAGATGAGTCGTGGGGGGTCGGGGTGGCGTCGGGGGTGTCGGACTTGGCGGTGGCGATCACCTCGGGGTCGGCGGCCGTGGCGCCCTGGGGCTGGGTCTTGGGCGTGGCCAGCGAGTCGTCGGGCCTGGGGCTGCGCCCCCAGATGACGACGACGAGGACCATGAGCGACAAGATCACGATGAGGGCGATCTTGGCATCCTTGCGCACGAACGGCCTCCTTTCCTGAGCTTCTTCCGGCTGTGCCATGGCTACACCTCGGCGGTTGCGGGGAAGCGCACGATGTCGGGGAGAAAGACTACGGGGAGGCAAACGATTATCTTATACACCGCCGGGGAGGCGTTGTCAAGAGGAGAAATGCGATTTTTTCGAGGAATTTTGCGCGGATAGCGGGAGGAAGGGGATGAACGGATGGGTGGATGAATGGATGGGTGTCAGACAGTCATCCAATCATCCACCCATCCATTCATCCCTCTTGGCGGCGGGTAGCGGGCCGCTCGATGGCCTGTGAAGGGTCTCAGGACGTGGCGGCAGCGGCCTTGGCGCGGGCGAGGCGCTTCTCGATCTGCTCCTGGTGGATGATGAGGATGGGGCTGGCGATGAAGACGGTGGAGTAGGTGCCGGCGATCATGCCGATGAGCATGGTGAGCGCGAAGTCCTGGATGACGCCGCCGGCGAAGAAGAAGAGGGCGAGGACGGCCAGGAGGGTGCTGAACGTCGTGATGATCGTGCGGCTCAGCGTCTGGTTCACGCTGCGGTCCACCAGGTCGCTGTCCACGTCGCGCCGGCGTTCCTTGCGGAGGTTCTCGCGGATGCGGTCGAAGATGACGATGGTGTCGTTGATCGAGTAGCCGACGATGGTGAGGAGTCCGGCGATGATGGTGATGTTGAACTTGCGGTCGAGGAGGGCGAGCATGCCCATGGTGACGAGGACGTCGTGGACGAGTGCGGCGACGCCGGCGGCGCCGTACTTGATGCGTTCGAAGCGGAGCCAGACGTAGGCGATGATGGCGACGCAGGAGGCGGCGACGCCGACGATGGCCCAGGCGAGGAGTTCGTGGGCGACGGCGGGGCCGACCTTGGCGACGCGCGGGATGGGGTCGGAGAGCAGAAAGGTCTGCGCGTCCTCCGTGACGCGGCGGGTCAGCTCGGGCACCTTGTCGCTGGCGAGCGCGAGTTCGAACTTCTCTGCGGGGCCGGCCGTGCCCTCGGGCAGAGGCTTCGCCGTGGCCTCGATGGCCCACGCCGCGAGCCGGGCGGTCAGGACGGCAGGCTCGATGGCCTTGGTGAGGTTGAGGGCGAGGGTGGTGCGGCCCTCTTTCTCGGCGAGGGGCTCGATGCCCTGGGGGGCCAAGTCGTCCTTGAATGCCTCCATGATCTCGGCCTTGAAGCTGAGGGCGGCGAAGGCGCGCTCGATGGCAAGGCGGGCCTTGCTGGCCTCGGCAAGGGTGGTCTTGATGAGGAACTTGCGGTAGGCCCCCTTGCCTGCCTCCTCCTCGGCGCCCTGGGGCTCGACCTTGATGTGGGGGTCGGTGGCGCGGAGCCGGCGCTCGAGCTCGACGAGCGAGATGGCGCGGTCGCACTCCACGGGCGCCTCGTTGGCATAGTTGACGGTGAGCTTGGCGACCTGGAAGGCCGCGAGGGGTGTGCCGAGGGCCTTCTCGAGGTCGGCCCGCACCTGCTTGGCGTCAATGGCCGCCGCGGTGAGCTTGAACGCCGTCTGCTTGCCGTCCGCATCCGGGGGGCCGGAGAGCTCGATGGTGAGGCTCGTGGCCTTCGTCTTCTCCCGCACCTCGCCGAGGGTGGCCGGCGCGGCCAGGGTGAAGGCGGCTTCGACCGCGCCGGGGCTGGTGGTGAGGGTGGGGGTGATGGTGGGGATGGCGACCTCGGAGAGGGAGGGGACTCGGATTTCGAACTCGGTGGAGCGGCGACCGGGGACGATGGAGGTGCCCGCCTGGGCGGCCGGGGCGAGGCTCTGGACCTCGGCCTGGGCGAATTCGGGGCCGATGGCCTTGAGGCGGCGCGTGATCTCCTCGGCGTCCATCTCGTGGCGGAACACGGCGTGGAGCATGGTGCCGCCGCGGAAATCAATGTCCCAGTTGCGCTCGCCGCGTGTGATGAAGGCGGCCATGCCGATGGCGATGACGAGGCCGGAGACGATGAATGCCTTGTAGCGCATGCCCATGAAGCGGAAATTAGGCTGCTTGAAGAACTGGAGCATCGGGAGGCGCGTGACCCATCGGCGCCAGGTGAGGATGTCGAAGACGACGCGGCCCATGACGATGGCGGTGAACATGTTGAGAAGGAGGCCGATCATGAGGGTGAGGCCGAAGCCCTTGACGGGGCCTGTGCCGATCCAGTAGAGGATGGCGGCGGTGAGGATCGTCGTGAGGTTCGAGTCGAAGATCGTCCAGAAGGCGCGGTCGAAGCCCTCGCGGACGGCCAGGCGGAGCGGCTTCTCGGCGCTGCCCGCCATCTCCTCGCGGATGCGCTCGAAGATCAGCACGTTCGCGTCCACGGCCATGCCCACCGTGAGGGCCAGGCCGGCGATGCCGGGCAGCGTGAGCGTGGCGTCGAAGAGGATCATGATGGCCACGAGCATCAGGAGGTTCAGGACGACCGCCATGTCGGCGATGAAGCCGGCGAGCAGGTAGTAGCAGGCCATGAACAGGATGACGGCGACGGCCCCGATGGCGGCGGCGAGGACGCCTTTGTTGATGAGGGCGGAGCCGAGCGAGGCGCCGACCGAGGTCTCGTGCTCCAGGCGCAGGGGCGCGGGCAGGCTGCCGGCCCGCAGCACCGTGGTGAGGGCCTCGCACTCCTTGATCGTGAAGTCGCCCTCGATCACGGCGTTGCCGAAGATGCGCGTCTGAATGGTGGGGGCCGAGTAGCAGGTGCCCAGTTGCAGCTCGCCCTTCTCGTCCCTGGCGATGTTGCCGCTGCCGTCGCGGACGGTGTTGAGGATGATGGCAAGTTGCTCGTTGATGTGCTCGCCGGTGATGCGCGCGAACTCGCGCTCGCCGCGCGAGGTGAAGCGGAGCGAGACGCTGGGGCCGAGGCGGCGGCCAGAGCCCGTGGTGTCCACCCACGCGGCAGAGATGTTCTCGCCCGTCATCTCCACCTGGTCGCGGACCAGGATCTTGCGCTCCTCGAACTTCTCCTCCTTGAGGGAGCGAACCGAGTACTCGGTCCAGCCCGGCGGCGCCTTGCCCGTCTCCTTCCAGGTCTTGGACGGCTCGGAGTTCTCGGGGGCGACGAGGCGGAACTCGAGGTGGCCGATGTTCTGGATGACGCTCTTGAGGGTTTCGAGGATGGCCGCCTCCTGGCCGGGGAGCTGCACGAGCAGCCGATCGGCGCCCTGGGCCTGGATGCGCACCTCGCGGAGCCCGTAGGCGTCAATGCGCCGCTGCACCACCGCCTTGATCTCCTCCGCGCTCACGCTCCGGACCGCCTCCGCGTCGTGCAGGATGCGGTAGAGCAGCTCCGTGCCCCCGCGGAGGTCCAGGCCCAGGTTCAGCCCGCGCGAGAGGACCAGGAGCGTGCGGCGCTTGCGCGGCCGCCCGTCCTTCGGCTCGGCCGGCTCCGCCGTCAGCTCGCGCTCGACCTCGTAGTGGAACGGGCTGGTGAGCCAGACCCAGCGATTGGTCACCTGGAACGACTCGACCTCGCGCTCCTCCTCCTTCACCCGCCCGCGGTCGTCGTACGTGTCCACCGCCACCCGCACCGCGTACGGCGTGTCCTGGAACGGCAGGAAGATGAGGAACGCAAGGACCAGCACCACGGCCACCAGCGGCGCACGCCACGTGAGGTTCTTCGACTCGCGCGGCAGGCTGTCCACCAACCGGGTCCAGAACTTGGGCATCGAGAGGAACTCCGAATCAGGGGGTCTACTTGTCCTTCGCTTCGGCGTGCATGTGTACACGCCCTACTTCTTCTCCGCGCCGTCGCGCGGGGGGTTCTTGGAGAGCGGCACCACCTTGTCGAACACCAGTGGCGCGGGGAGGCTGCCACCCGTGAGCACGGCCGCGAGGGCCTTGGCCTGCTCCTGTGTGAAGTCGCCCTCGATCACCGCGTCCCCGAAAATGCGGCTCATGATCACCGGCGCCGAGTAGCAGACGCCCCTCTCCTTGATCTTGCCATCGGCGGAGCGCTGGGTGTTGAGGACGATGGCCAGGCGGTCGCCCACGTGGTCGCCCGTGACCCGGGCGAATTCCCGCTCGCCGGCCGGCCTGAAGCTCAACCTGACGCTGGCCCCGGGGCGGCCGCGCTCCATTGGCTCAACACGCGCCTCGGCGATGTTCTCACCCGTCATCCGGGCCCGGTCGCTCACAAGTATCTTGCTGTCCTCGTACTTGTCCAGCACGAAGGAACGCACGGCGTATTCGGTCCAGCCTGGTGGTGCCTTGCCCGTATTGAGCCAGTTCCGGTAGGGCTCCGAGTTGTCGGGGGCCGCGGGGCGGAACTCAAGGTGGCCGGTGTTCTGGATCACGCTCCTGAGGGTCTCGAGCGCCGCGGCCTCCTGGTCGGGCACCTGCACGAGGAGGCGGTCCGGCTCGGCCGACAGCACGCGGGCGTCGGGCACGATGAGGGCGAGCCGCTTTTCGAGCACGGCTCGGGCCAACAGCAGGGCCTCGGCCTGCCTCTCCGTGGGGCCGAGGCGGAACTCCAGTTGGAGCGTCAGCTCTCGCCTGCCCTCAGAACAGCCCACGGGCCCGCAGGCGAGGAGCAGCAGTGCGCCGGCTCTCAGCACGGCCACGCCGCGAGTTGTCCCGCGCTTGCGCATGTCCTCGACCCGTTCCGCGTGCAAGTGTGGGCATTGCCAGAATTGCCTGCTCATGAGATTGAGTCGAATTCCAT
>VGYV01000189.1 GCA_016872855.1 Planctomycetota bacterium | reverse complement strand
TCTGCGTCTCGGCGCTCATCGAGGTGGGGGACCAACGGCCCGAGGTCGCGTGGGCCATTGAGTACGGCGAGGCATGGCTCGTGGCCAACCTGCCACTGGTGCGCCGCGCCGAGCCCTCCGCCCTCTACAATTGCTGGACCCACGCCTATGGCCTCCAGGCCCTCGTGCGGCTGGCGAAACGGCACGCCGCCGACCCAGCTCGCCGCGACCGGCTGCTCGCGCTGGCGAAGGAGCAGGTCGGCTTCCTCGAACGCTTTGAATCTGTCCACGGGGGCTGGGGCTACTACGACTTCGGCGCCCACACGCAGCGGCCGGACAGCCACCCCACCAGCTTCACCACGGCGACCTGCCTGATCGCCCTCCACGAGGCAAGAGAGAGCGGGGTCGCTGTGCCGGAGCGCCTGATCAAGCGGGCGATGGCGACCATGCAGCGCCAGCGAGGCCCCGACTTCACCTACGCCTACAGCGAGCGGCTGAAGTGGTGGCCGCGGGCGAGCATCAACCTGCCCGGCGGCAGCCTGGGCCGCTCCCAGGCCGCCAACCTCGCCTGTCGGCTCTGGGGCGATGCCGCAGTGACCGACGGCGTGCTTCGCGCCTGGCTCAACCGCCTGTTCGCCCGCAACGAGTGGCTCGGCATCGGCCGCAAGCGGCCCGTCCCCCACGAATCGTGGTTCCAGGTCGCCGGCTACTTCTACTACTACGGCCACTACTACGCCGCCCTCTGCATCGAGCAGCTTCCGCGGCGCGAGCGGTCCCCTTTCCGCGCCTACATGGCCCACACCCTGCTGCCGCTCCAGGAGAAGGATGGCTCGTGGTGGGACTACCCGTTCTACGACTACCACCAGCCCTACGGCACCGCCTTCGCCCTCATGTCCCTCGCCCGCTGCCTGGGCGAGCGACGACGGGCCGCCAGTCTGAGCAACTCCACATGTCTATACATGCCAAACACACGCGCTTCGTGACGGCACCCTGGCACGAATGGCGTGAAGATATGGCTCCGCCGCCTGAAGGCGGGACTCCGAACGAGTCCGTAACCTGTTGGGAGTCCCGCCTTTAGGCGGCGTTCTTCGTCTGCTACCCGGTATGCGCCTGCCTTGTCTTCACGCCATTCGACCCTGGCACGGCATTGTGGGTCACGTAGAGGGGGGCGGAATGACCCAGAATGGGCAGAAGTGCGTGAATCGGCGTTTCTCGGCCTTCCGGCCATTGTGGGTCAACTCGCGGGCCGGCCAGGGTTGACCCACTATGGAAGCACACGGGGGCCGGGGCCACCCGCCCACTTGCTTTCCGGAGGCCTTGACGCTAAGATCTGGCCCATTGCGGTCCCGCCCTGTTCCCCCGAGAGCATGCGCGCGGAGTGGCGGAAGTGTCAGCGGGCGTCCACACCCTAACGGTCAGGGTTCCCTCCCGGCCCGAGACTGCCTACGAGGTCCGCATCGGCGTGGGGCTGCTCGGCGGCATCCTGGCTGAACTGCGGCAGGGCTGGGTGGGCAGCCGGCTTTTCGTTGTTTCCGACGGCAACGTGCGGCGGCACGGCCACTTGGCGACGCTGCTCGGCCATGAGCCGGCCGGCACGTTCGTGATTGACCCGCCGGGCGAGGGGTCGAAGACGCTGCGCACAGTCGAGGCCATCGTAAGTCACCTGGAGCGCGAGCGTTATGGCCGCGACACGCTGCTCGTCGCCCTCGGCGGGGGAGTGGTGGGCGACGTGGCGGGCTTCGCCGCCGCTATCTTCAAGCGCGGCATCCCGTGCATCCAGGTACCCACGACCACCGTGGCCCAGGCCGATTCGGCCATCGGCGGCAAGGTGGGGGTGGATAGCGACCTCTCGAAGAACGCCTACGGCGCGTTTTCGCATCCCCTTCGTGTGTATATAGATGTGGCGACGCTGGCGACGCTGGACGAGCGGCACTACCGCGCCGGCCTCATCGAGTCGGTCAAACACGCCCTGATCGCGGACGCCGGTTATTTCGACTATCTCGACGCCCATCTCGACATGATCCTAGCCCGCGACGAGGCGGCACTGCTCCGCCTCGCCGAGCGGAACGTGGCGATCAAGGGGGACGTGGTGTTCCGCGACCCCGAGGAATCTAACTTGCGGCGGGTATTGAACTTCGGGCACACCATCGGCCACGCCGTAGAGTCGGCCAGCGGCTACGCCCTCCACCACGGCGAGGCGGTGGCCATCGGCATCGTGGGCGCCTGCCTCATCGCCGAGCGCCTGGGGCTGGCACGCGTGGAGGTCCGGCTCCGTGTCGTGGCTTTGTTGCGGCGGCTTGGGGTGCCGGTGAGCCTGCCGCCCGGCGTCTCGGACGAGCAACTGCTCGACCTGATGACCCGCGACAAGAAGGCGCGGGGCGGCACGCCCCGCTTCGTGCTCCTCGAAGCCATCGGCCGCGTCCACTGCCCAGGCGGCCAGTATGCCATCGCGGTCCCGGAGAATATGCTCCTGTCTGCGCTTGGCGACTTGCGATAGGCGAGGATGAATGGATGATTGGATGGTTGGATGAATGAAGAAGCACGTGCCTCCTCTGGCATCCATCCACCCATCCAACCATCCAGTCATCCCCTCACCAGGATTCAGGAGACGCTAGTGTTCCGTCCTCAGATCAGGGTGCTCGATTGCACGGTGCGCGACGGCGGGCTGATGAACGAATGGCAGTTCGACGACGACTTCGTGCGCGCAGTCTACAACGCCTGCGTGGAGGCGGGCGTGGATTACATGGAGGTGGGCTACCGCACCTCGGAGAAGTACTTCTCGCGGAAGGAGAACGGCCCGTGGAAGTTCTGCTTCGAGGAGGACGTGCGCCGCATCGTGGGCGACAACAACACGCCCCTCAAGCTCTCCGTGATGGCCGACATCGGGCGGGTGGACTACGAGGACTTCCTGCCCGCCAGCGAGAGCGTCTTCGACATGGTTCGCGTCGCTTGCTACGTGCATCAGATGGACAAGGCGGTCGCCACCGCCGAGCACTGCCTGGACAAGGGCTACGAGGTGACTATCAACCTCATGGCCGTCTCGAAGGTCATGGAGCGCGACCTCGATGAGGCCCTCGACGACGTGGCGAAGAGCCGCGTGCCGACCCTTTACATCGTGGACAGCTTCGGCGCCATGTACTGCGAGCAGGTGGAGGCCCTGGCGAAGAAGTACCACGCGGCCCTGCCCGGCCGCACCATCGGCTTCCACGGCCACAACAACCGCCAGCTCGCCTTCGCCAACACCATCGAGGCCATCATCCACAACTGCAACATGCTCGACGGCTCGCTCCTCGGCGTAGGCCGCGGCGCGGGCAACTGCCCTCTCGAATGCCTCATGTCCTTCCTCAAGAACCCGAAGTTCCGCGTCCGCCCCCTCGTCAAGGCCATCCAGGACAAGCTCATCCCCCTCAGCAAGCAGATCGCCTGGGGCTACCACATCCCCTACCTCATCGGCGGCGTGATGAACGAACACCCCCGCTCCGCCATGGCGTGGATGGAATCCGACCGCCGCGACGACATCCTGGCCTTCTACGACAGCGTCGTGACCGACGACACCCTGGCGTGAGGAGAAAGCCCAAGACTGCCTGAAGGCAGGACTCCAAACCCAACCCCGTTCGGAGTCCTGGCTTCAGCCAGTCTTCTCTCTGGGTTCGGAGTCCTGGCTTCAGCCAGTCTTGGTCTGGGTTCGGAGTCCTGGCTTTAGCCAGTCTTCTCTCTGGGTTCGGAGTCCTGGCTTCAGCCAGTCCTTGCTTCGGAGCCTGCTATGTATGAGTGGCGCAGGATGACCCCCGCTGAGCGCCGCTCCATCCTGGCCGAGCGCAGAGCCGCAGGCAGGCCATGGCACTGGCCACAGCACGAGGACCTCGGCCCCGGAGCGTACCATATCACCGCCGCCTGCTACGAGCATGCTCCGTTCATCGGCGCGACCCCAGACCGAATGGCGGCATTTGAGTCGGCGCTCCTCGTCACGCTCGACGCGCACTGCGAGGAAGTCCACGCCTGGTGCGTTCTGCCTAACCACTACCACGGACTTGTCCAGACAGGCGCGCTCAAGGGCCTCCTCGGAGAACTTGGCCGGTTGCATGGGCGGACGTCCCACCAGTGGAACGGCGAGGACGGCGCACGGGGGCGGAAGGTCTGGCATGGCTCCGAGGAGCGCACAATGCGTTCCGAGCGCCACTTCTGGGCCACGATGAACTACGTGCACCACAATCCCGTGCACCACGGATACGTCGCTCGGTGGGAGGAGTGGCCCTTCTCCAGCGCCACGGCCTACCTGGCTGAGGTGGGCCGGGACAAGGCCAGGAGGACATGGCGTGAGCACCCTCTCCTTGACTACGGCAAGGGGTGGGATGACCCTGAAATGTGAGCTGGCATGGAACGGGAGGAGAAGAGAAGACTGCCTGAAGGCAGGACTCCAAACCCAGCCCCGTTCGGTTCGGGTTCGGAGTCCTGGCTTCAGCCAGTCTTGAGTCTAGGCGAAGGAGAAGACTGCCTGAAGGCAGGACTCCAAACCCAGCCCCGTTCGGTTCGGGTTCGGAGTCCTGGCTTCAGCCAGTCTTGAGTCTGGCCGAAGGAGAAGACTGCCTGAAGGCAGGACTCCAAACCCAGCCCCGTTCGGTTCGGGTTCGGAGTCCTGGCTTCAGCCAGTCTTCAGGAGGTCTTGCCTTGGCCTTCGCCCGCTCCGAAGTGCGGCAGCACAACGGCGTGCCGACCATCTTCGTGGACGGCCAGCCGCTGCACGGCATGACGGCAACAAGCTGCGCCTTCGACGACCCCGCGGTTGTCCGCGGCTTCGTCGAGGGCGGCGCCGAAATCCTGATGATCTGGATCGAGGCCGGCATCCACTGCTGGAAAGGGGAAGGGAGCTACGACTGGAGCTACGCCGAGAAGAAGCTGGCCTTCTTCGAGCAACACGGCGGCGGCACGCGGTGGCTCATCCGCGTCCGCCTTGGCCTCCTCGCCCCCTGGTTTGCCCAAGCCTATCCCTCCGAGGTCCACACTCCGCATTCCGCACTCCGCACTCCGCACTCGCTCGCTGTCGCCAACATCGCCTCGCCCGTGTGGAACGAGAAGGTGTGCGGGCTGGTGCGCGACTTCGCGGCCTGGCTCAAGACCACCCGCTGGGCGCCGCGCATTATCGGCTTCATGCTCAACGCGGGGAGCACCGAGGAGTGGCTGGTCTTCGACACCGACGAGACGACCCGCGGCCGCTACCACGGCGTCTACACCCGCGAGTTCCGCCGCTGGCTCCGCTCCACCTACGAGGACGAGTCGGCACTCCGCGCCGCGTGGAGCGACCCGAAAGCCAGCTTCCACACCGCGGCGTGCCCCACGGGCCACATGCGCAAAGGCTCCCACATCTGGGGGCCGTTCAGCCTCCGCGACCCCGCCGCCGAGCGGCCGGCGATTGACTACTATCGCTTTCTCAACACCACCCTCGCCGACCACCTCATCGCCGTCTGCCGCGCCGCCAAGGAGGGGGCGGCCACGCCCATCCTCTGCGGCGGCTTCCACAGCTACCTCTGGTGGGAGACGGGTGTCTACAGCTACATCCAGGAATACGGTCACGGCCTCATCCAGCGGCTCAAGGAAAGCCAGTGGGTGGACTTCGTTTCCGACATCACGAGCTACGATGGCCGCTATCCCGGCGGCCCCTCGGGCTATCTCGGCCTCCCTCACAGCCTCAACCTCAGCGGCAAGCTCCACTACACCGAGGTGGACCTCGTGACCGTGGCGGCCATCCCAGATTCCAGATTCCAGATTCCAGATTCCAATCTGCAATCTGCAATCTGCAATCGGCAATCGGCTCACCTCCCTGACAAGCTCTGGAAATGGGACCTGAACTTCTGTGGCCGCGATATGGAGGAGCAGGTGGCGCTCCTCCAACGCGAGCACGCGCACAACCTGATCACGGGCACGCCCTATTGGTGGTTCGACATCCGCTGCCGCAACTACACCCCGCCGCCCATCGTGGCCGCGCTGCGCAAGCTCTCCGACATCGGCAAGCAGGCGGTCGAGTGGGACCGCCGCTCGATCAGCCAGGTGGCCTTCGTCTGCTCCGAGGACACGCCGATGTTCCAGGCCGCGATGAGCGGCGACCTGATTCGCTTCGAGCTGGAGTGCCACCACCCGCTCCTCCTCGACCTTGCCGCCCGCCAGTGGGGCCTCGCAGGCGTGCCCTACGATGTCTATGAGCTTCACGACCTCGCTCACCCCGACTTCCCCGGCGCCCAGTATCGCCTCCTCATCTTCGTCAACTGCGCCTACGTTCCGCCCCGCGCCGCCGAGGGCATCCGCCGCTGGCAGAGCGGCGATCGCGTGTTCTGCTGGACCTATGCTGCCGCTGTCATAGGGCGATCGTCCTCGTCCTCGGACTGCACTCCCTCCCGAAGGTTCCAATACCTTCGGGAGGGTAAGCAGGGACTGGGGCATGAGCCCTGTCCGTCTACCCTCCCGAAGGTATTGGAACCTTCGGGAGGGCAATGGCGGCTCGACCCCGCCATCGGCGCTGACTTGGTTGGCATGCGTCTGGGCTGGAAGCGCGAGAGGCGGCAGATTCGCGTCCTCGTGGATGAAAGCGGCTACGGCATCACCCAGGGTGGGGAAAAACTCAGCTTCGGCACCGAAGGCTCGGTCGGCCCTGTCTTCTTCGCCGACGACCCCGAGGCGTGCGTCTTCGGACGATTGCGGGATGGCGGCGAAGCCGCCTTCGCGCTGCAGCATCACGACGGCTGGAGGAGCGTCTACCTGGCGATGCTCAACTTCGGCCCCCAACTCCTCCGCAACCTTGCCCGCTTCGCCGGCGCCCACGTGTGGTGCGAGAGCGACGACGTGGTCTATGCCAACCGCTCGCTCGTCTGCCTCCACACCGCCTCGGCGGGCGAGAAGCTCATTCGCCTGCCCCAGCCCGCCATCGTGACCGACCTGTGGACCGGCGAACGCTCGCCCGAGCCGACCGATGCCATTCGCCTGAGCTTGCCTGCCTTCCGAACAAGGCTGTGGCGGACGGAACGGGACTGATCGGACGGATCGGACGGATCCGACCGATCGGGCCAACACTCCCGCAGCCTATTCAATCACCACCGAGTACCCCGTCAGCGGCTCCGCCTCAATCGCCTGCACGTGCTCCTTCGCCCCCGCCGGGATCGCCACATCCTTGGCAACGACCTCGAAGCCCTCGCCGGTGGCCTTCGAGACCGTGAGCTTTCTCGCCGCGGTCGAGGGCGGCAGCGCGAGCTTCACGTTCACCTTGACCTTTGGGTAGGCGACGCCCTTCGCATAGTCCTTGTAGCCCGTGCCGCCGTAGGCCCAGTCGTAGTAAAGCAGGGCGTTGAGCTTGCCGTCGCTCTGGCTGGCGTCCAGGTGCAGGTGGTCGAGGAGGCGGGGGCTGGCGTCGGCCGTGGCGAGGGCCTTGGCCGTGGCGACGCGGCGGCCGCGGAAATCGCGCCAAATCCAGTACGCATCATAGGCGTCGTGGATCGGCGTGCCCTTCGGCCCCACCACGTCCTTCGGCCCCCAGCCGGCCCAGAGAATGCCGAACATGTAGATGGGCTCGACGTATTGCCACAGGCGATAGTGGAGCGTGCCGAGGAGGTCCTCGCGCGGCACAGAGGCGTACCAGCGGGTCATCATGTAGTCGAACTTCTCGCGGCCCTGAATCCAGAAGTCCCATTCCGTGATCATCAGTTTGAGGTTCTTCAGCCCCTTCGAGCGGGCGTAGGCCTGAATCTCGTCCGTGAAGCGGTAGAACTCGCTCGCCGTCCAGCCGTAGGGGTGGAACGACAGCCAGTCAATCTCGCCGCCCGCCTCGTCGAGCAGTTGGCGAATGTAGCGCATCTGGTAGGGGGCGTAGGAGCCGACGAGGACGCCTGGGAAGTCGCGGTGGACCCGCTGGCCGACCGCTTTCACGATTCGCACCCAGCCGGGGAGGGATTTGTGGTCCAGCTCCGGCTCGTTCCCGAGGTCCACGTACTTGACATTCAGTTCATAGGTGGGGCTGCCCTTGCGGCCGCGGTTGGCGTGTTCGAGGAAGGCGGCGACCATCTCGGCCACCTCGGCCGCATCGCGGTCCGTGGCGTCGCTCAGGCCGTGGCCGTCTTTCCACATCCACTTGGGCGAGCCATACTGAATGCCGTGGCAGCAGAGGATTGGCTCGGTGCCGTATGCCTTGCACTCGGCGATGTAGGCGTCAATGCCCTTCTTGTTGATCCGCGACCAGTCGGTCACGTTCGGGTCGTCGTTGTCGCTCTCGGGCTCCCACTTGTCGCCCTTGGGCGTGCCCTCGATGGCCGTGGCGTCGGGGTAGCCGCGCGAGATGGCGCCCTTGGGGTGGAGAGCCATGTAGTGCTGGAGGGCCACGTCCTTGATGTCCTCGTTGCCGTGGATGCTGAAGATGCCGGGCGCGATGGCGTTGAGCGGCCTCGTGAAGTCCACCGTCGCCGTGACCTCGGCCTGGGCGTCCTTGAGCGTCGCCTTCTTGTTCGTTGAGTTGGCTCCCACCCATTCCAAGAGCTGGGCGTAGTACTTGCCGAAGTCCTGCCAGGTCTGTCCGAACTTCTCCGACTGCTCGTCGTTGGCGAAGATTGAGGCGGAGAAGACGGCTCGGCCCTTGCCAAAGTCCCAGGCCGTGAGCACGGGGGCGGGCTCCACGTATTCCTGCTCGCTCGCCCTCATCGCCGATGGCTTGTACGAGCAGGCTAGGTCGCTCATCGGCTTGCCGTCGGGCGTGAGAAGCTCGAACTTGAAGCCCCACCAGCCGGTCTTCTCGATAACCTTGACCAGCACCTCGTTCCAGCCGCGGGTCAGCTCGGCCTCGGCCTTGCCTGGCCAGGCGCCGTTCTTCTTCGGATCGCCGGGCAGTTGCTTCCCATTGAGCCAGGCTTTCAGCCCATCATCGGCCCAACCGGAGCACAGCACCTTGCGGGCATTTGGGCTTCTGACGTAGAGGACGGCGTAGGCGCACGCGTTGTCGTTTGGCGTGAGGAGTTTGTTGAGGTCGAGCACGCCCGTGCCCCTGGCCTTCGCCCGCTGCCACTTGAGCGGCTCCTTTTGGCCTTCCACCTTGTAGGACGCCGCGAGGTCAACCTTCTTCTCAGGCTCATAGGCAACGTCCCAGCCGCCCGTGCCGTCAGGATTCGGCCAGGGGCCGATGACCTGCCAGGGCAGGACGGCGACACGGGGTGTGGCCAGAAGCACTGTGGCGCCCTTCTTGGCGGGCATGTTCACGGCGCGGCCCAGGGGCGGCGCGGTCGCCCAGTCCAGTCCCTTCACGATCGGGTGGCGGCGGCTGACGAGGTCGGGCATGAAGTTCTCAACGTCCACCCAATTCTCAAACTCGCCCCACTCGTTGGCCTCGGGCCACACGGTGGGCAGGGCCTCCTCGAAGGGCTGGCCCTTCACCTTCATGCCGATGCCCCACTTGTGGTTCGCACAGTAGACCAGCCCGCCGCCGTTCTTCACGAAGTCGCGCACCGCCGTTTGGAACTGGTCGGACAGGTGGACCATGATGTCGCCGATGAGCAGGACATCGAACTGGCTCAGATAGTCGGCGTCCAGGTACTGCTGGGCGATGTAGTTGGGGATGTGGGTGAAGGCGAAGCGGCCTGGGGCGGCGGCCTCGACCTTCTGCTCGATGTACCGCCCACGGTAGATTTGCGGCTTGCCCGCCTTGTCGCGCATCCAGAGGTTCTGGTACCACGGCTGGTCCTTCCAGTCGCCCGTGGTCATCAGCACCTGGATGGGCTTCTGGGCAGCCAGGGCCTCGTAGGCCAGAGCGATCGACAACGCCACAATGCTTCGCCGCATAGTTGCCACGCTCCTATTTCTTCTCTCGTTTGCAGCACAGCACGCGTGCCGCGTAATCCGTGCTGATGAGGGCATCCCCCTCATACAGGCCCGCCAGCACGGTGTAGAGGCCCTCAGCAGCCTGGCCGCTGAGCTTCACCGTGAAAACGCACTCAGCATTGCCTCCCATCGAGACCGTCTGCACCATCTTGTCGGCAGTGACACCCTCAGGGAGTCTGAGCCTTACCTCACCACGGACTGGGTCCTTCGTGGCATTCTGGACCCGAAAGAGAAGCTTCGCCTCCCCGCCCGGTGGGATGATGCGCTTCTTGGGCAGCTCATTGACGAAGAAGGCTTTGGCCGCGTCGCCCGGCGGCCCGAGGACCTCCACCGCCCGAAGCGTGGAGAGCTTCGGGATCCACTCGATGCTCTCGAAGAGGCACGAGTTGACGTTAGTGATGAGCACCCTCACGCGGTCAGTCGTCACAGGCTCGAAGCGGTGGTCGGTGACGAAGCGATAGTGGTTGCCGCGGACCGAATCAACGGTCTTCCACTGCCCATCTACGAAAGCCTGGATGTCCCAGTCGCGCAGCACGCGCTCCCACGCGCCGTAGTCGTGCCATACGCGGACGCGCGCGACGGGGACTGGCTTGGGGAGCTTGACCTCGAACCAGTCGGGCCACTGGTCCTTGCCGCTTTCATCTTCATCCCAACCGCGGCGTGCGCCGGTAAGGGCGCCGGCGCTCGACCAGCAGGTCGGGTCGCCCGCGATGGCGGTGGCCGGTGGCAGCGGCTCGCCCTTCTTCGGCGTGGCGACAGAGGAAGCCATGGCTGTCGCACCGAGCGTGGTGAGCGCCAGATTCGGCTGGACCCGAAGGCCATCGTATACTGGCACGACGCCGTACAGCTCGCCGACGCTCAGGTAGGTCGGGTCGCCGGAGATCATGATTCGGAACTTGCCGCCTTCGGGAGTGAGCGTTCTGCGGTTACCCATCATATCCGTGGCGACGACCTTGGGGGCATCGGTCGCGAGGGCCAGCTCCGCGGGCTCGTCGCCCGTAAAGGCCACGGCCTGGGAGCCGCCCCTATGTTGGTAGACCTGGAAATAGTGGCCTTTGCCAGGCAACGGAATCTCCCCCATGAACTTCCCGCCCACACACTCGTTCATCACCTGGATCGCGATGGCGGCGGGGGTGGGGTAGTTGTAGGTGACGAGGAAGAACTCGTTGTAGCCGTGCTCGACGAGGTAGAAGTCGTAGATTCGCTCGCGCGGGATGCCCATCGCCTCGGCGTGGAGGTGCATCAGCACGGCGTGGCGGGCCTGGCTCTGGCGGTAGGCCCCGAAGCGATCGTACACGTAGTCGTTGAACATCCAGCCGCGATGCCACGCGCTCTCGGTCATCCAGATGCCATGCGAGGTGTCCTTGAAGTCGCGCAGCACCTGCCACCATTCGTCCAGCTCGGAGCGATACACTTCCTGGAAGCCGACGCCGGTGTAGGGGTGGAAGGAGACGCCGTCGAAGAACTTGTCGCCGCCAAGCTCGTAGAGCCGCCGCAGCCAGCGATGCTTGTCGAGCCCGCACAGCGACCCGCCGAGGAAGTTGGCCTTCGGGTTCCCCGCCTTGACCGCGGGATACTGGAACTTGAGGACATCTTCAATGTACTTCTCGGGCGGCATGGAGAGGTCGGGCTCGTTGATCGGTTCCCAGATGGCGACACCGAACTTCGCGGCTTCGCGGGCGTACTCGGTGAGGTAGCGCTGCTTGGCCTCGGCAATGGCCTTTTTCCGCTGCTCGGCGTCGGGGTACTTCTCGGCGAACCACTTGTCGAGGTCGCCCGACCAGTCGAGGCCGAGGAACGAGAAGAAGCCCTTGAGCGTGCCCTGCTTCGCGGGCTCGAGGTAGGCGGCGAACCTCTTGGCCCACGCCTCCCAATCAATCGACCCGTCAGGCTTGTGGTGTTGCCGCCAGGTGTTGGCGAAGGAGGGGTTGAGCCGGATGCCGCGCATGCCCAGGATATTCGCCCACAGCATCTCGCTGTCCACCCCGCCCTTGGCGTCAAGGTCGCGGAGCTTGGGCGCCTCGGGCCGGATGCGGGAAAACGAAACGTCCCAGATTCGCTGGGCAGCTTTCGCATCGGGCAGTGAGAGGGTGAGCCGGGCGCGGAAATAGCCCATCTCCTTTGGCGTGAGGTCGGCGGCGACCTGCGGCGGCGCGCCCGCCTCGATGGCTACGGACTGCTCGCCCGTTGCCACCTGGCGCTGGACGTGGTCCTCGATGCGCCACTTGAGGAGCCACTTGCCGGGGACGAGGTAGTCCTTGGCGAAGTCCAGATGGTAGAGCATCCGCTCGTCTTCGTAGAAGAGGCTGCGGGGCTTGTCGGGGCGAACGGTGAAGTATGGTGCCGGCTCGATAGCGCCCTTGCCGGGGGTGATCGCAAGCGTGATGACATTCTCCGCCTTGGCCTCGCGGAGGCCGAAGTAGCCGCGCTTGGAGTTGAGGGCATCGTTGGTGTACGGGTCGCGCCTGCCGATGGCGTAGTGGGACACGCCCGTGATGCCGCGAAGCTCCATCCGCGTGCCATCGGCGTAGGTGATCTCGACGTCGGGCCAGTAGCGGCCGTACATCTGGTAGAAGGAGAAGATGTGGCGTGAGCAGATGTAGTTGGCGGGCAAGGCATCCTCGTCGCCGCTGCGGAGGTTCTTCACGGCGAGGGCATCGTCGCCAAAGACGCCCGAGATGTCGAAGACTGGCGGCTGCTCCTTTCCCTTACCCCTCGGCGCGCGGAGCGAGGCGGGGATGATCTCAACCTTGTCGGCCAGGAATCGGAGCGTGAAGCCTGGCAGGTCGGGCAGGTCCATGCCCTCGCTGAGAGCCTTCGACATCATGTCGAGCGTGCCGCCCTTGGCGGGCGGCCCCTTCTTTGGCGGCTCGCCTTCGCGGAGGGTGATGCGCCCCTCCTTCTCATCGAGGACGATGTTGCCCAGGGTCTTCGCCTTGCGGCCGAGTTCGAGGACCAGGTTGCTCACGAGCACGGTCTTCCCGGCCAGCAGCCTCACGCGACCGTTCGAGAACACCTCGGCGGCGTAGGTCCTAGCCTGCACTGAGTAGGCGGCGACATCGTGCTCGCCCAATTCCGTGTCGGCGCGGTCGCCACGCTTGATGGTCACGCCGTCGGCTCCGAGGACAAACGAGGCGAGGGAGAGCCAGGCGAACGCGAGGGCCTGCGAGCTGCGCCACACGGGGGTGTCTCCTGGTCGAACAGGTCAGACAAATCGGACGGATCGGACCGATCTGTCCGATTGGTCCGATCAGTGCGGTTCATCGGCTTGCCCTGCCGTTGCTTGACTTCGCGGCGCAAGGCGGCTACAATTGAAGCAGAAAAGGGGATATAGCTCAATTGGGAGAGCGCCGGCTTTGCAAGCCGGAGGTTACGGGTT
>VGYV01000188.1 GCA_016872855.1 Planctomycetota bacterium | reverse complement strand
ATAGGCGCACCAGGCGCCCGCAACGTCGGCGAAGAGCTGGTTGACCCAGGGGACGTCGTTGCCGTGCTTCGGGCAGTCGCGGAGGATAGCGCGGCGAAGCTCCTCGTGCCCATCGAAGTTGGCTCCAATCGCCGCGCGGAAGTCGTCGAGGGTGAACCGCTTCTGGTCTTCCACCAGCACCTTGACCGCCGCCAAGCCATCCACGACATTCGAGGTGCCGACGGCCTCGGGCTGAAGGAAGGTGTAGAGGCAGCCGCCCTGAGCGATGTCGCGCCCGCGTTCCAGGCAGTCCTGGATAAAGCACGAGAGGAGCGGGAACAGGCGATACATCGAGGCGTGCCACTGGTCGCGGAGCACGCGGGCGACAGCCTGGCGGGCGTCGTATTCGAGCTGGCGGAGGAAGGCGTCCCTAAGCTCCGAGTAGGTCCGTGGCAGCCCTGTGCGGGGACGATTGGGGTTGTTGTCGCCAGGAGCCTGACCATCAAACAGGGCGTGGAGGAGCGACAGGGCGATGTTGACGTAGGGATGGGCGACCCACGGGTTAGTGCGGCCGGCAATCGAGGTCTCGGTGCATGTGCTCGGAAGGTGGTCCACAGCGTGCTCGAACGGGATGCCCTTGCGGACCAGGCCGCGGACGATCACCTCGTCGTTGAAGAACGCCGGCTGGCCGTTGCCGTTGCGGAGCAGGGCGACGCAGCAGCGCATGAACTCGGCGTCAATCCCGCGGTGCCACGAGATGTCGCAGCCGGGGAAGTACATCCTCACGCGGCCACAGGCTTCGAGGAACTTGTAGGAGAGCTCGTTTGTCGCGTCGGTGCCGTCGGGCTTGCGGCCGCCGAGGACGAGGATGACGGCGGACATCCCCCGCCCCTCGAATTCGTTGCACTTGATGAAGAGCTGGTCGAGGAGGGCCTCGAGCGCCGCGTCGTCCAGGATGCCCGCCTCGCGGTCGCGGAGGTAGTAGGGCAGGAGATACTGGTCGGGGCGGCCTGGGCCGAAGCAGTGGTGGCTCTCGCTCGCCTCCAGGCAGACGGCGAGGTAGAGGAACCACATCAGTTGAATCGCCTCGCGGAACGTGCGGGCCGGCTCCGTGGCAATGTGGTCGCAGATGGCGGCGATGGTACGCAACTCCTCCGCCCACCATGTCCCATTGGCCGGAGGCATTGTGGGCGGGACGTCCCCGTCCCGCGAGGACATTGTGGGCGGGACCTCCGTGTCCCGCGTCATTGTGGGCGGGATGTCCCCATCCCGCGAGGACATTGTGGGCGGGACCTCCGTGTCCCGCGTCATTGTGGGCGGGATGTCCCCATCCCGCGTCCCGCGGCGTGTGGACACGCCGCCCACAACTGGGGGCACGCCGCCCACAGTTGAGGACACGCCATCCACAGGCGATGCCTCGGCCATCTGGCGGGCAAGCCCGGCGTAGCGGCGGATGAGGTGCTGGAAGGCTTCGAGCGACAGGCGGGCCGAATCGTAGAATGCCTGCTTTTGCGGCGTCGCGGGATCAAGGGGGTCGAGCCGAGCGCGAAGCTCCTCGATGCGACCAAGCGTGCCGCCAATGCCGTCGCGGAGCAGCGTCGGGTAGTCGGGCGCCATATGCCCCTCGGACGCCCAGACCCAGTAGGTCTGCGTGCGGAGGTAGGCGGCGGCGTCCTGGATGGCCTTCTTCGCCGCCTCGTCGGGATGGCTGTTCGGGTGCCAGCCCACGAGGATTTCGCCGCGGCGAATCCTGACGGGCATCTTCTCGAACACGCGGCGGGTCGCCCGCGCCGTCCGCATGCCGCGATAGACCTCGCCCTCGCTCTCGCGGAACGCTTCGGCCACAAGCAGCAGCCGCTCGCTGAACGGCGCGGCATCCCGCCGCACCTCTTCCCTCAACGCCCGCGTGGCAAGCACCAGTTCGCCGCCCGTTGCGATGCTCGTCGCCATGGCCTCAGCCTGTCCTCAAGCCCACCGAGCATGCCTCCGCTGCCCTTGAGCTTACACGACCGCCCGCCTCCGAGTCAATGTCGCCCTTGGTTGCGCTTGACAACCGCTTGGCAGGATGGCAGCATGCTGGCATGAAGGCTCTCCCGCCTGCCGTCGAGCCCCCAGTCACACCGCCGTTCTTCTCTATTGGAACCAGCCGCCTGGCCATCGTGGCCTTGGTGCTTGCCTGCCTCTCGTTCCCGATAGCTCATGTCCCGTTCCCTCTGGCGGTGTCGTGCCCCTTGGTGGCTTTGGCTTGCGCGGCGCTCGCCATGGGGCGCATCCGGCGGAGCCGAGGGCGGCTTGACGGCGCATGGGCCGCACGCCTCGCCCTGCTGCTCACGATGTTCGAAATCCTGTTCGTGTCAATGGCGTTTGAGTTGCCGGGTGAGTCATTGGGCACAGTTGTCAACATCGCGCTCGGCATTTTGCTCGTATCGCTCTATGTCTACGCCCTATGGCCGGCCCGGGGCGAGGATGCCGTGGAGTTCCGCGTCGTAACGCGCTGGCAGGAGGGACACGATGGGCAAGGCACCGTTGGCATCGATGGGTGCAGCATCCCGGGGGTGAACGCGGGCCACCACCTGGGCCAGGGACAGCCACCAGAGGCATGACGACTGCTTGACAAGACGGCACGGGCATGGCAAGATAGGAGTAGAAGGACAGTACCCGCGATACGTCAAAGGGTGCACCCTACTTCGGAGGCATGGGAATGTCGGAACGTGGCGCGCGTGTCTTGGAGGAGGCGCTGGCACTCTCACCCGAGGAACGGGCGGATCTGGCGGAGCGCCTCATCTGTAGTCTCGACGCGGATTGGCAACGCCGGATTGACGAGCTGTGGGCGGCGGAGGTGGAGGCCCGGTTCGATGCGTACGAGCGTGGGGAGGTGGAGGCCATCCCGGCTGATGAAGCTATCGCAGACGCTATCAAGAAGGCCAGAGGATGACCGTTCGGCTTCTGCCTGGAGCCAAGTCGGACCTTGACGAGGTAGTTGCCCGCTACGAGCGGGAGGAGCCTGGCCTCGGCGTGAAGTTCGCCAACCAGTTCGCCGACACGCTTCAGATGATAGTCAGGTACCCGAATGTGGGAGCGCCATTCGCAAGGAAGAACCGGCGCTGCCCCATACATGGGTTCCCCTACGGGGTGCTCTATCGTGTGTTCCGAGCAGAGGTCGTCGTTGGCGCGGTAAGGCATCTGCATCGAGCGCCCGGCGCCTGGTTGGAGCGCCTGCTATCGGATGAATAGGAGCGGGGCGTGAGCCGGATAACGATTGACATTCGCAAGGGCGACATCACGCGGGTGAAGGCAGCGGCGATTGTGAACCCAGGGAATACGACGGGGGCGATGGTGGAGGGGGTGTCGCTGGCTATCCGCAGGGCGGGCGGACAGGCTATCGAGGATGCAGTCATCGCGGAGGCGCCCATCCCAGTCGGCATGGCCGTGGCGACGACGGCCGGCTCGCTGCCATTCCGTTACGTCATCCACGCGGTCTCGATGAAGCGGCCCCGCCAGCGTATCCCGCCCGAGAACATCGCCGAGGCGACGAAGGCGGCCGTCGAGTGCGCGGACCGCCTGGGCTGCGAAAGCCTGGCTATCCCCGACCTCGGGGTGCGCATGGGCAAGGTGTCGCCCTCCGAGGCAGCCCGCGCGATGCTCGATGCCATCGCCTCCGTGAAGACGACGACGCTTCGCCACGTGGTGCTGGTTGACGTGGATAAGCGGCTCTACGAGGCCTGGCGCAAGGCACGTCACGGCGAAGAGGAGGACAACGAGCACCCCCACGGCGGCCCAGGCGAACGCCGCCTGCCCCGCACCCAAGCGCCCAACCGCCGCCGCAATCGCAACCGATCGTTTGGATATGGAAGATAGAAGAGAGCAGGGGAGGGGACAATTCCTGCCAGGAAAGGTCCCCTCCCCCGCGCCCCATTCCTCCAAAGGACTCCATATCTGGGGCCACGGCCCGGTTGACTCAATGAATGGGGCACGCTAATATTGGTGGCAGAGGGGCCGCCTCGACCGCCCCCTCGCCATCCCCGGTGGACCGAGGAGTCGGCTTGTGCTGTTCCGCAATTGCCGCCTGATCACGCCGTGGGAGGACCGTGCGAACGGCTGGCTGCGCATCCACGGCGACGAGATCGCGGCCCTCGGCCACTTCCAGGCGCCCGACACCCATCCCGGCGAGACGGTGGTGGACCTCGACGGGCTGATCCTCGCCCCAGGGTTCGTGGACATCCATTGCCACGGGGCGGGCGGCGGAAAGGCGTCGGACGAGCAGGGCATCGCCACGATGGCCCGGTTCAAAGCCCGCCGCGGCGGCACCGCCTTCGTGCCCACGCGGCAATCGGTCGAGCCCGAGTGGCTGGGCCTCGTCGAGCACTTCCGCCAGGAGCCGCCCCACGGCGCGCTCGTCCTCGGCGCCCACGTCGAGGGGGTCTACGTGAACCCAGTGTGCATCGGGGGCTTGAGCCTCGAGCGCTCGCGGAGTGCCTACAAGGAGGGCGAGCTGGACGACGTGCTGGCGCGGTTCCGCGACACGATTGCCCTGATGACACTGTCGCCGGAGATACCCGGTGGCCCGGAGCTTATCCGCACGCTGGTGGCCAACGACGTGGTGGCCTCGGTGGGCCACTCGTGCGTCACATGGGAGGAGTTCCAGGCAGCGGTGAGCGCCGGGCTGTCGCACGCGACCCATCTGTTCAACGCCACGCGCTACGGCTACCCGCCGCCAGAGCGGGGCCTGAGCCGCGCCCGCCTCGACGAGATGGTGATGCTCACCGACGACCTGACGAGCGAGGTCATCTGCGACGGCGCTCATGTCCACCCCATCATGCTCCGCCTGGCTCTCAAGGCGAAGGGGCTGACCCGCATCTCGCTCATTACTGATGCCACGTTCACGGCAGGCCTGCCGGAGGGACGTTACGCGCGCGACGACGGCGAGGAAGTCTATGCCCGGCCCGACGACGTGTGCCGGAGCGTGAAGGACAACCGGGTGCTCGGCTCGAACCTCACGATGGACCGTGCGGTGCGGAACGCCGTGCGGCTGATGGGCGTGGAGCTGCGGCAGGCGGTGCAGATGGCGACGATCAACCCCGCGCGTGTCACCGGCATGTCGAGCCGCATGGGCAGCCTCGAGGTGGGCAAGGAGGCCAATCTCGTCGCCTTCGACGAGCGCCTCACGGTGCGCCTCACCTGCGTCCGCGGCGTCGTCGTCTTCGACCCCGAGGACCGCTGCCCCCCCTGCGTCCATCGGCGGGTGGTTGACTGACGGGCCTCCTGTTTTTTTCCCCGCCGTGCGCCCGCCCATCCGGGACGGGAAAACTCGTTGTACTGGGGGGAGAGATGAGCCTTCGCTTCTGCCGGACGCCAGGCAGTTTGTGCGCGGATTCCTTCATCGCCATAACTCTAAGCTGGGTATAGCCATGCGTCATTCCATCTCCCGAGGGGAGCCATTCGCTCGTCGACTCGCGTCAATGGGTGGGAGGGGGTGTGGTCCCCACCGAGCATGGCCCCCAGTTCTGGTGAGCTGGCGCCCGCAGGGGAAAAGACACCCGCTGGCGGCCCGCTCATGGCTGTCGAACCCCTGCCTCACCGACGTGGGACCCGGGGGGGAGTCGGGCGGGGGCAGGGGCGCCCCCCCCGCGCGGACGCGGGGTGCGGCGGCATGTTGAGCGACTCTGGCAAACACTGAGCGACTCTGAGCCGGAATGCGGCGGATCGGCGATTCGCCGATGCGCGACTCTGGGCGACACTGCGCGAGTCTGGGGGCGGTGCCGCGCAGCGTTGACCCTACGGCCAGGGCTTGACTCCCAGAGAGAAGGGTGTAGAATGAATCGTGAATTGCGTCAGGGATGCTTCGGGAGGAGGGGAGGGCCTTCCGCCTGGAGGCCGGCAGCAGGCCGGGGGACAGCCAAGTCTGCCAAGCCGTGGGGCTGCGGGCGAGCTGGTGCCGAGGGCTGACAGAACGGGGCCTGCCAGGAAGGCTGCCGCCAGTAGCGCCGCCCCGCCCAGCCCAAGCACGATTAGCGCGGAGACCCTGTTGCCCATAGGTCCGTGCCCTCTTGTCACCCCCACGCCCGGATGATAGGCGTTTCGTTTCGGCCAGTCAAGAGCCTTCGCCAATCGTCCTCGTCCTCGTCGGTCGTCCTCGTTCTCGACTCTTCTCCCCGGTGACCAGAGCGACCGAGGACGAAGGACGAGGACGAGGGACGAGAACGATGGGAGAGCCGGCGACCCCGCTCACGGGCGGCTTGGGGGCGGGGTGGAGGAGATGGTGAGGCGGGGGAGGAGGCCGCGGGCCTCAGGGTCGAGGAGCTCGAGGTGGAAGCCCCACTCGCGTATGCCCTGCTCGATCTTGAGGAGGATCTCGTTCCAGCCGGCCCTTAGCTCGGCGGGGATGGTGTGCTGGCGGGGCGCGGAGAGGCGGACTTCGCGGTGGTCGAGGAGGGGCTTGCGGTTGAGCCAGAGCTTGACCCCATCGTCGCTGCCGACCTCGATAGACACGGGCTGTGCGGCGGGGCTCTGGACCCAGGAGACGGCGTAGGCGACGACGTGTTCGCTTGGCTTGAACAGCTTCGTCAGGTCAATGTAGTCGGCCTCGGAGCTATGGAAGCGCCAGCGGGCGGTGCCGCCGGGGGCGACCTCGTAGTCCTTGTCGAGGGCCACGGGGTCGGTTTCGGGCGGGTAGGGCTTGGCGTGGCCTGCGCCCTTGGGGTTGGGGAAGGGGCCGAGGAGACGCCAGGCGCGGACGAAGGATGGCTCGGCGGTGCCGCACTGGCGGCGGAAGGCGATGCGGGTCTCCTTCGGCAGCTTGCTCTCCTCCATCACCTTCTCGACCGAAGCCAGCGGCGCGGGGTCCTTCGCGTCCTCGAGGTAGTCGAAGAGGTTCTTCAGGAGAGCGGCGTTGCGCGGGTGGTCGGGGAGGACGGAGAAGAACCAGCGGATGCGGTCGGCGAGGCGGCGCTCGGCGAAGGGGGGCATGTCGCGCAGCACCTGGGAGAAACGCCACGCGGCCTCGGTCGGCCCCAGCTTGGGTATCTGGTCCTGGAGCGCGAGGGCGGCGCGGGCCGGGTCGAAGGCCAGGTGGGCGGTGACGGGCTGGCGGAGGTAGAGGACGCCGTGCTCCTCGTAGCCCTGCTCGGGCGGGTGGGTGTGCGCCCGCTTGCCGCTCTTGACGGGAGACTCGACCCACTTCCAGTCGTTGCGGGGGGAGCCCTCCGGCATTGCATCCTCAATGAGGACGTGCTCCTGGCCGTCCCTGACGATGGCCGTGCGGTCCCAGATGGCCTGGCCGCCAGCGTCCTCGAACAGGATGCCGCGGAGGGGCCACGCGGCATAGGGGGTCCACGCGAGGGGGACTCGCAGCTCGTGCCATTCGCCGGGCTTGGGGAGCGGGCCCATGTAGCGTCCTTCGAGGCCTGGGGCCTGGCCCCAGAAGACGCGCCAGGGGTCGCCGCGCGCCTGGAGGTTGAGGCCGATGGCGCGGGGGGGCCGGGCGGGGTCGAGGTAGACCCACTGGGAGAGGACGGCGCCCGTGGCGGGGGGGATGAGGTGGTCGGTGATGGGGGGCTGGAGGCCCTCGATGTTGCGGTGGCGCGTCTCGCTCTCGCCGACGGGGTTGGCCTCGGTGTGGGCGCGGGAGCCGCTCTTGCGGGGTTCGGCGACCCAGGCCCACTGGCCGGGGTTTTCCTTGGCCTTGGGCGGCTCGTCGTCTAGGAACACCTTCTCGCCGCCCTCGTGGACCACGGCGGCGCGGTCCCACACCACTTGTCCGCTGCCGTACTGGCCGAAGGAGATGCCGCAGAGGGGGCTGTCCTGGAGGCCGATCCAGACGAGTGGGATGCGGAGTTCCTGCCAGCCCTCGGCGTGGGGCACTGGCCCGGCGTGCTGGTGGGCGGGGTTGCCGGGCTCGCCCCAGTCGCCGCGCCAGGGGTTGATGCCCCAGGCGACGCGATGGCCCCAGCCGCCGCGCTCGCGGCCGTCGTGGAACTGGAGCATCAGGCCGGCGGGCAGCTTCCTGCCGGGGTCGGTGTGGAGCCAGAGGGAGACGTTGGCCTTGGCGAGCCGCGCGTAGCGGGCGCGGACCGGCTCGGCGACGCCGGCCTCCTGGGCGATGCGCAGGACCTCGGCCGTTGGGTCGCCGCCGAGCGGCGTGGGGACACGCGGCTCGCGTGTCCCATCCACACCGACAGGCGAGCCGCCTGTCTCTACGCCGCGGAGCGCGCGGTCGAGGGCCAGGATGGCGCGCTCGGCGGGCAGGCCGGTGGGATGGCGTTTCAGGTAGCCGCGGTAGAGGTCCGCCAGCACGCGGGAGGGGCGCCGCCGCGCACGCAGCTCGCACGAGTCCTCGAAGAAGTCCCACGACTCGTCCAGCTCGGGCAGGGCGTGGGCGAGGGCGAAGCCGGCCTCCTCGCCCTCGAAGGTGAGGGGGTGGAGGTAGACGGACTCGTGGAACTCGGGGAGAATGGCGTCGGCCCACCAGGGCTCGCCCCAGGAGAGGACGCGTTGTGCCCCCTGCCATGCGGCGACAGAGAGGCGGAGGCGGCGCCAGCGGTCGCTGCTGTCGAGGCGGACGAGGGGCTTGAGGGGGAGGGCCAGCTCGTAGATGGTCTGTTGGGCGAGCAGGTCGTGTCGGACGGCGCCGCGGGGCGCGGAAAAGGGGACATTCGACTTTTCCCGGGCGGAGAAGTGGAATGTCCCCTTTTCCGCGAGTGTGAGGCGGAGCGTGTGGTCGCCGGCGGTGAGGGCGAGTTCGAGCCAATCGCCGTCGGCGTGGTCGGCTCCGCCGCGCCGCGGGGCGGCGGAGGCGGCGGCGTGGGCGAGGGCGAGGTAGAGGGTCTGGCCGTCGTGGCCGATGTAGAGCGAGCCGGTGCGGCCGCCCTGCCCTTGCAGCGGGATGGCCTGGCGGGGGAGCCAGTCGTCGAGCCAGCCGTCCACGGCGGGGGGGCGCGGGGCCAGGTGGGCGACGTGGACGGGTTTGTCCGCCGGCACAGCCGAGGGCGGCTGTGCCACACTGGCAAGGGCGAACAGCCCTTCGGCGTCCGTGAGGAAGAGCAAGCCGTCGGCCCAGGCCACCTGGGTGTGGTGCTGGGTGTCGAGCCGCCAGTCGTGGTAGAGGCCGAAGCGCCAGTAGGGCACGTCGTCGAGGAGCTGGCGGGCCAGGTGGCGGCCCGTTGCCCTGTCGAAGGCATCGAGTTGCACGCGGTAAGGCGCCTTGGCGGACTCGTAGGGGCCGCGCTCGATGCCGGTGACGAGGAGGATGGCGTTCCCCTCCTCGCGCCAGTCGAGGATGCGTCCCCAGCGGTGGGACGGGAGGACGAGTGGGAGGCGTGCAACCTCCTTGCGGCTGGGCAGGTCCACGATGCGGAGGCCGTCGGCCTCGGCCTCGTACAGCGTGTCGCCGCGGACGACGCCTGGGCGCGGGCGGCGGAGTTCGTAGGCGGGGTCGCCGCGCTTGAGCACCCAGTGGATGTGTCGGAAGCCGGGGCAGCCCTCCTGCTGGTAGATTTCGGTCCACTGCTCTGACTTTTGGAGCGTGCGGCGGCGGCGTGTGCGGCGGAGCATGCGCTCGGCCTCGGCGGTCAGGTCGGCCAGGTTCGCTCCGTGGCGGACGTGTGGCGAGCCGTCGAGTGCGAAGTCCCACGCCACCTTGTCCTGGTCCACGTAGAAGCCGTAGCCCTCGGCCACGTCGAAGAGGAACGGCCATTGCCGCCCCTTGGGCAGGAATCGGCGAATGGCCGCCACCCGCCCGTCCGCGGGGTCGCACAGCACGTGGAAGTGCCCGCCCCCCTGCCGGCGCTCGAGCGTGGCCAGGAAGTGGATGGCCTTGCCGTCCCAGCCGATGCCGTGGAAGTGGTCCTCGTGGCCGGCGCCCAGCTCGCGGAACTCGCGGTGCCAGAGGAGCTTGCCCGAGGCGGCGTCGAGGGCGCACGCGGTCCTGCTCCGCTCGGTCTCGGTGAACCGTCCGAGGACGAGGTACGGGTGTGCCTCCTGCCACTGGCGGATGGGGAAGGGCACGGCGGTCTCCCAGCGGAGGCGCCCGCTGGCGGTGTCGAGCGCGGCGACGGACTGGGGGTAGATGAGGAGCATCGTGCCGTCGGCCCAGGCCGTGCCCTGGAGGCCGGGGCGGAGCGCTCGCTGCCACTCGACCCCGCCCTGAGCCGTCGCCCGCACGCACTCGAGCACGCCCTGGGAGAGGACGAGGAGCTTGCCGTCCAGCTTCGCCTCGGGCGGGGGCGACAGGAGGGTGGGGTTGGGGCGTTCGAGCTTCCAGACGCGTTCGAGCGGGAGGCGGAGAGGGCCTGACGCGGCCTTGGCCTGGGGGTTGAGGGGTTTGCCGACGGGTTGGGCGTCGGAGCCGAGGGCTTCGGGGCTGACGCCGACAAGCGAGGCGCCGCGCAAGGCGAAGGCGGGCATCGGCCCGCCAGGCCCCCAATCGCTCGATTCGGCCAGGCGCCCTGTCGCGGCGTCGAGCCAGTGAAGGCGTCCGCCTGAGCAGGCGAGCAGGCGATTGCCCTGAAGCAGGGGCGCGCCCTCGATGCGGTCGGGGAAGTGGCGGTGCCAGCGGGCGCGCCCCGACCCGTCGCCAGCTCCGGGTGCCCCCATGTCGAGGGCGGCCAGGGCCTGGCCGTTGGCCACCACGAGCGCGCCGTCGGCCAGGCCGAGCGCCTCGTCGGTCGGCGCGTAGGGGTTGTCCCACAGGAGCTTGCCCGTCGCGGCGTCGAGTGCGAAGGCGCCGGCGGCATCGCGCGGCAGGAAGACCACGCGGCCGCCGCACGCGGCCGGGGCGGCGCCCTGGCGGCGGACCGTGCGCGCGATGTTCCAGCGCAGCGGCGCCTGCTCGTAGGCCGCCGTCCACTCCACCTGGCCGTCGCGCGCGTCGCAGCGGGCGACGAAGCCGAGATTCGTCTGGCAGTAGACCGCTCCCTCGGCCACGGTCACGGCGTTGCCGTAGTGCGCCAGGTCGAACTGGAGGCCGTAGTGGGACGATTGCTGGCCGGGGATGAGCGCGACGTTCTGTGAGCCGAGGGCACGGCGCCAGAGGACCTCGCCCGTCGCCGCGTCGAGGCAGGCCAGGCTCACGGTCGTCACGGGCAGGATGCCTGCGTAGCCCTCGCGGGCGGCGAGCACGTAGAGCCGCCCCTCGGCCGGCGTCGGGTCGCCCACGGGCCAAAGGCCGTCCCAGGCCGGGCTGTCGGCGGTGGACCAGAGGAGTTCGCCCGTGCGGAGGTCGAAGGCCGCCACGTCGGTCAGCAGCCGCCGCGTCGCGTCCAGCCCCCAGCGGGTGTAGACCCGCCCATCGGCGAGGGCGGGCTGGAAGAGGCCGGGGATGACGAGGACGCCCCAGTCCGACACGTCCAGCCGCCCGTGCTTGCCCTTGGGGCCGGTGCGGGTGCGGGTCCAGAGGGGCCGCTGCGGGTCGTCGCCGTAGAAGGCGAGCAGCTCCGGCCCAGCGACGAGCACGCCCTCGGGGCAGGCCTGGGGCCGCACGAGGCGGGGCCAGACCGCCTCGGCCAGCTCGCGGGGGAACGGCTCGGCGAACAGCTCGGGGGGCCAGGGAGCCACCGGCGGCAGGCGCAGCGTGCGACGGGCCAGCGCGGAAAAGGGGACATTCAGCTTTTCGGAGGCCGAAAAGCTGAATGTCCCCTTTTCCGTCTGGGCCAGGGCCAGCTTCTCGCCCGCCGCCGCCTGGGAGCGGAGTGCGGTGTCGGCGGCGTGCGCGGCGGCGTCGCGGAACGAGCGGAGCGCCAGGCCCGCGTGGCCGCGGCGCAGCATCTCCTCGCCGTAGGCCAGCAGGCTGCGTTGGCCGGCCGCCGCCCACGGGCACCGGCGGTAAGCGGCCAACCACATTGCCGATTGCAGATTGCCGATTGCAGATTGGGAGACCCCGAATCTGGAATCCGGAATCCGCAGTTTCTGCGCCTCGGCCTCCTGGGCCTGGCGGAGTGGAGCCAGGGCCTCGGGGGACAGGGAGAGCAGGTGGCGGTCGAGCTGCACCCAGAGCGAGGCGTGGCGCGCGTCCTTCCAGGGCAGAATGGCCTTGCCCTCCGCGTCCTCGCGGAGGACGTCGCCGATGCGGTCCGCAACGTCCCCGGGCGGGCTGGAGCGAATGGCGTCCCAGCGGGCCTCGAGTGCGAAGTGGCCGGCGAAGCTGGGCGGGCTGGTGGGCGGCTGGAGGCTGATGTGGTAGATGCGGTCGCGCGCCCGCCAGTTCTGCTCCGAGCGCCCCCAGAGGTCCTGGAAGCGTGCCAGAGCCTGCTGCTCGCGTCCCACGGCGAAGAGCAGCTCGCCCTCTTCGTGCTGCCACCAGTCGTCGCGCCCGGTGTGGGCCTCCAGCGCGTCGAGGGCCTCGGCGGCCTCGAGGAAGCGCTCCTGCGCGCGGCGCAGGACCACGAGCGCGCGCCAGGCGGCGACGAGGGCGGGATGGCCGTCGGCAAGGCTCCCCGACCGGTTCAGGGCCACGAGGCGCGGTGCGGCGTACTCGACCCAGGCCGCCCAGTCCTCGATCCTGCCCAGCTCCTCGCCCGTCTCGGCCAGGATGCGGTGGAGCGCGGCGGCCACCAGTTCTGCCTGGCCAGGCACCTCGGCGGCCAGGCGCTGAAGGGCGTGGTTGCCGCGCCCCGCCAGGCTGCAGGCATAGTAGTTCCCCGCGATCTCCTTCAGCGCGTCGAGCCGCTTCCCCCCCTCGTTCGGGTAGCGGGCGAGCAGGGCGTCCAGCAGCGCCGCCACGCGCGTGCGGAGCAGGAGGCCACGCTCCTCGTCGTTCGAGGCCAGCTTGCGCACCTCGGAGCTCCAGCGCTCCACGTTGGCCTTGTACGTCGCCTCCCAGCTCTCCTTCCACTCGATGGCGCCGGCGGAGTCCTGGCCGTGGCCGTCGTAGGGCCTGGTCCCCGCCAGCCCAAGGGCCTCGCCGGCGCAGGCGCCGGCCCCCACGATGGCGCACACGGCGAGCAACCGCCCCACCAGGCAATGCATCCCGCGCGACCTCTCCGCACACACACGTCCAGGGAAGAACGGCGAGAGCCTCCCGACCGCGATCATAACAACAGCTTTGCAGGAAGGCAAACGCGAGGGAACGGAGGACAAAGATGCGTCAGACCGCTGCCAAGCCAGCCGGCGGTCGGCTGCGGCGTGGGCGGTGCCTCCTCCGTCGCCGTGCCGGGGCCTTCTAGTGTAGTGTCTCAGACAGATTGAAGATTATCCGTAACACTTCAGCCGAATGAAGTGGAGAGCCAACCGTCGCCCTCG
>VGYV01000187.1 GCA_016872855.1 Planctomycetota bacterium | reverse complement strand
ACGAGCGCGACCTGCGGGTGCTCATCTGCCTGGCCCCGCACCTGGCCATCGCCATCCGCAATGCGACGCTCTATGAGGAAATGGAAGCGCTCCGCCGGCACGGGCAGCCCGCCTGCGCCCCGGAGTCCAGAGCCAACGATGGCGGCGGGAGCGAGGACTAGAGCAATGAGAGCCACCATCGCCGAGGTTGCGAGCGCTGTAGGCGGGGCGTCTCTGCCCCGCGTCTTCGGCGAGGCCATCGTGACCGGCGTGAGCACGGATTCGCGCACGGTGAGGGCCGGCGAGCTGTTCGTCGCCCTTCGGGGCGAGAGCTTCGACGGCCACGGCTACGTGGGCAAGGCTTTCGCCGCGGGCGCCGCGGCCGCACTGGTCTCCCGCGTACCCGAGGGGCTGTCGGCGGACAAGCCGCTCGTCCTCGTGAGCGACACGCTGGCGGCGTACCAGGCCCTCGGCGGCTGGTGGCGCGACAGGATGCAGGCCACCGTGGTCGGCGTCACCGGCAGCAACGGCAAGACCACGACGAAGGAGATGCTGGCCCTCGTCCTCGCCGGCCTTGGCCCGACGATGTGCTCGGAGGCGAACTTCAACAACCACGTCGGCGTGCCCCAGACGCTGCTGCGCATCGCGCCGGAGCACCGCTACGCCATCGTGGAGATGGGGGTGAACCACTTCGGGGAGATGGCCCCCATCGCCCGGCCGTCGCGCCCGAACGTAGCGCTGATCACGAACATCGGGGACACGCACCTCGAGGCCTTCGGCTCGCGGGACGGCGTGGCGCGCGAGAAGGCCGTGATGCTGGACTGCCTGGCCGAGGGTGGCCTGGCCGTGCTGCACGCCGACGAGGAGTGGAGCCGCGGCATCGCCGCCCGCCACCCGGGCCGCAAGGTCACGTTCGGCCTCTCGCGCGGCGCCGACTGGCGAGCCGTCCGCATCGGAAGGGGCTACACCCACATCCGCTTCACCGTCGAGCGGACGGGCGACGCGGTGTGGATTCCGGTGATTGGCCGGCACCAGGTGTCGAACGCCATCGCGGCCATCGCGGTGGCGGCGGAGCTTGGCCTGCGCGTGGCCGAGGCGGCGGGTCGCCTGGCGGCCCTCCACGCCCCGAAGTGGCGGATGGAGCCGCGCAGGGCGGGCGGGATGACGCTGTTGCTGGACTGCTACAACGCGAACCCAGTCTCGATGCGAGGCGCGGTGGCCGAGTTGCGGTGGCGACGCCGCGGCCGCCGCGTGGCCGTGCTGGGCGACATGCTCGAGGTGGGCGGCCTGTGCGAGGCGGCCCACCGGGAGCTCGGCCGAATCGTCGCAGCCGCCGGCATCGAGATGCTGTGCACCGTCGGCGAGAGCGCCGCCGCTCTCGCCGACGAGGCACTGCTGCACGGAATGGACCCCGCGAACGTGTTCCGCACACGCGTCCGCGCCGAGGCGGCCGAGTGGCTCCGAGGCCGCCTGGCCCCGCGCGACACGGTGCTCTTCAAGGCCTCGCGCGGCATGCGGCTCGAGGAAGTGGCCGAGGCCATCGAAGCCTGGGCCGACCACGCCTACGTGGCTTTCAGCGATTCGGCTCATTGGGGTCAAGACTGCCTGAAGGCAGGACTCCAAACGGGTCGCGCTCCTGGTTCGGAGTCCTGCCTTTAGGCAGTCTTGGTGGCGGTGATGGCGCCGCCGAATCGCTCAAAGCCACCTAGACAGGGCGTGGCACGGCTGGCTTGCCCAGCCGTGTCCGCCACGGAAGGCAAGAAGAAGATGGACAGACGCACTGGTTCCTACTGGCATCCTCCGGCGTGGCGCGGGATCGCCTCGCCGAGCTACCTCTACGCCTCGCACTGGCAGGCGCTCGTGGGCGAGCTGGGCGGCCTCCGCTGCCCGCCGGCCGCCGGCGCCGCCCTGGGCGAGGGCGTGCAGGCCAACCCCTTCTCTGATTCAGGACTGGCAGACATGAGCGTCTTGGCCGAGGTCCAGGAGACCGAAGAGGTCGGCGAGCTGCGCGAGTTCGTGCTCAACCGCCTGGAGCGGCACGAGCGGCTGGTGCTCATGCTCGTCTACGCCGAACACCTCACCTTCGCCCAAGTGGCGCAGGTGCTCGACCTGCCCGAGCCGACGGTCGAGCAGATTTACGCCCGCACGATGACCGAGTTGCGCGCCCACTTCAGCCCGTCGAGCTGACGGGGCTGCGCGGAGGCGACGACCGTGGCCGCGAGCCGACTGGCACAACCAGCGCCCCCTGCAACGCAAGCGGCGGCCACCCCCGCGCGCTCGCTCCAGGACGTGACCGGCGGCATCCTGGCCATCACCGTGGCGTTGCTGGCCTTCGGCCTAGTGATGGTGGCGAGCACGGCGCCGGCCACAAACGCCGCCCTCGGGCGCTACCTGGTCCTCAAGCATACTGTGTGGCTCGCCGCCTCGTTCCTGGCGTTGCTCGTGGCCTACTCGGTGGACTACCACGCGCTCCGCCGCTTCACCGTCCCGCTCCTCCTCCTTTCGCTGGCCAGCCTCGTGGGCGTGCTGTTCTTCGGAGCGACGGTGAACGGTGCGCGGCGCTGGTTTCGCTACGGCGAGTTGAGCTTCCAGCCCTCGGAGTTCTGCAAGCTCGCGCTCGTCCTCTACATGGCCGACTTCCTGGCCCGCGAGCAGGGGCGGATCAAGACGTTCTTCAAGGGCTTCGTGCAGCCGATGCTGATCATGGGCGTGGCCTTCGTGCTGATCCTCAAGGAGCCTGACTTTGGCACCGCGCTGCTCATTGCGATGGTGACGTTCGGCATGCTGTTCGTCGCGGGCATTCGCATGATCCACGTCGTGCCGGCCGTCGTGGCCTCGGCGCCACTGCTCGTCTATGTGGCCATGCGCATGCCCCACGTGTGGCAGCGCATCGTCACCTTCCTCGACCCCTGGGCCGAGCCGCAGGGGGCAGGCTTCCAGATCGTCCAGTCCCTCATCGCCCTCGGCTCGGGCGGCGCCACGGGCCTGGGCCTGGGCAACAGCCGCCAGAAGCTCCTCTACCTGCCGGAGGCGAACTCGGATTTCGTGTTCTCGATCATCGGCGAGGAGATGGGCCTGGTGGGCACGGCGACGGTCGTGGTGCTCTTCGCGCTGCTGTTCTGGTGCGGGCTGCGGGTGGCACGGCGTGCGCCCGACCTCTACGGCTCGCTGCTGGCCTTCGGCCTGACCTTCACCATCGCGCTCCAGGCGGCGATCAACATCGCCGTCGTCACCTGTTCGGCGCCCACGAAGGGCATCGCACTGCCGCTCGTGAGCGCCGGCGGCTCGGCCCTTGTGGCCACGATGGCCGGCGTGGGCCTGCTGATGAATGTGGCGTCCCACACCGAGGCGGAGACTGCTCCGCCCGAGCTGGGCGCCGTGAAGCTGGCGAGGAAACGACGATGAACATCGCACTGGCTGGCGGCGGAACGGGCGGCCACCTCTTCCCCGGCCTGGCCGTGGCCGAGGAGCTGCGGCGGCGCGACCCCGCCGCACGCCTGCTCCTGCTGTGCACGGACCGGGATGAGGCATACCCCCTCTCCCTTGTAGGGAGAGGGCGGGGTGAGGGTGGTGCCTCGGGGGAAGGGTCCACCCTCCCCCTGCCCCCTCCCTCCGAGAGGGAGGGGGGTACGCCCGAGGAACTGGGGCTTGAGCGCGTGGTCATCCCCTCGATTCACACAGGGTCGCTGCCGCGCCGCCTGGCGGCCCTCCTGCCGGCCTTCGCCAGGGCGATGGGGGTCGTCGGCCGCTTCCGGCCCGACGCGGTGGTCGGGTTGGGCGGCTACGGCTCGGTCGCGCCCGTCCTCTGCGCGGCCCTGCGCGGCATCCCGTGCGTGCTGCTCGAGCAAAACGTCATCCCCGGCCGCTCGAATCGCTTCCTGGCCCGCTTCGTGGACGAGGTGGAGAGCCAGTGGGAGGAAGCGGTGCCGCACTTCCGCACGCGAGGGCGGGTGCGGGTGACGGGGAACCCCGTGCGCGAGTTCATCCAGCGCCGCGACCGCGCGGAGTGCGCGGCGCAGATGGGCCTCGACCCGTCGCTGCCCACGCTGCTCGTGATGGGGGGCAGCCAGGGGGCGAGGCCGCTGAACACCCTGATGCTGTCCGCCCTGCCCATCCTGGCCACCGCGGGCGTGCGGATGCAGGTCATCCACCTGGCAGGGCCGGCCGACGGCGAGCGCCTGGGCGCCGCCTACGAGCAGTATGCGGTGCCCGCCAAGGTGTTCGGCTTCCTCGCCGACATGCCGCTGGCCTACAGCGCGTGCGACCTGGCGCTCACGCGCGCCGGCGGCACCAGCATCGCCGAGCTCACCGCGCTCGGCATCCCGGCCATCTTCGTCCCCTATCCCCACGCGATGGACAACCATCAGTTCCACAACGCGAGCGTCCTCGAGCAGCGCCACGCGGCCGTGGTGGTCGAACAGGCCACGATTTCGCCGCACGCGCTGGCGCACCGCCTGGCCGAGCTGCTCGGCGACCGAGACAGGCTCGCCGACATGGCCCGCCAAAGCCGGGCCATCGGCGCGCCCAAGGCGGCCGCCGCCGTGGCCGACCGCATCGAGGCCCTGGCCAAGGCACGCAACGGTAACGGCCATCACAAGCCCTGGCTCGCGCGCCTCCTGGCGCGCTGGGGCGAGGCAAGGCCAGTGTGAGGCTGAGGAAGCAACCATGCAATTCGACGGGCATCACATCCACTACCTCGGCATCGGCGGCGTCGGCATGAGCGCCATCGCCCAGATGACCCTCGAGCGCGGCGCCAGGGTGTCGGGCTGCGACATCAAGGACGGCGCGCTCCTCCGCGCGCTAGCCGACCGCGGCTGCACGGTCCACCTCGGCCACGACCCGGCGCACCTCGATGGCGTCGAGCTGGTCGTCCGCTCCTCGGCCATTGCGGACGCCGAGCCGGAGATCATCGCGGCCCATCGGCGCCTCATCCCAGTCATCAGCCGGGCGCGAATGCTCGCCCGCTTCGCCGGCGGCCATCGCCTGATCGCGGTGGCCGGCGCCCACGGCAAGACGACCACCACCTGGCTCCTCAGCAAGCTCCTCCTCGAAGCCCACCTCGACCCCTCCGTGATGGTCGGCGGCATCGTGGACGAAATCGGCGGCAACTACTGCCTCGGCACAGGCCCCTTCTTCGTCACCGAAGTGGATGAAAGCGACGGCTCGCTCCTCGAGTTCGCCCCGCAGTACTCGATCATCACCAACGTGGACCACGAGCACGTGGACCACTATCCCGACCTGGCGTCGCTCCAGGACATCTTCCGCCGCTACGTGGCCCAGACGCGGCCCGGCGGCTGCGTGGTGATGTGCGCCGACAGCGCGCCCGCGATGGAGACCCTCGACGCCTGGGCGGGCGGCACCCTGACCTACGGCTTCGCGGAATCCGCCCGGTTCCGAGCCGTCAACGTCCACACCAACGGCGGCAGCTCGACCTTCGACGTGCGCCGCCCGAACGATGTCCTTCGCGGCCTCGTGGTGAGTCTGCCGGGCGAGCACAACGTCCAGAACGCCCTCGCCGCGGTCGCCCTAGCCTCGGTGCTGGACATCTCCGACGATGTGCTGCGGCGGGCGCTGGGCAGCGTGGCCAGCGTCGGGCGCCGCCTCGAGAGGAAGGGTGCCGCCCACGGCGTGACGATGCTCGACGACTACGGCCACCACCCCACCGAAATCCGCGCCACGCTCGGCGCCGCACGCGGCATGGTCCCAGGCCGCCTCCTGGCCGTCTTCCAGCCCCATCGCTACACCCGCACCTATCACCTCAGCGAGCGGTTCGGCGACTGCTTCGAGGGGGCCGACTACCTTGTGCTACTGCCCATCTACGGCGCGGGCGAGCCGCCGCTCGACGGCGTGAGCACGCGCTGGATCGAGCGCGCCGTCGCCCGCCGCGGCCATGTGCCCTGCTCCTGCTTCGACGACTGGGAGGCCGCGCGCCGCCACCTCCTCGCCCTCCTGCGGCCCGGCGACACGCTCCTCACAATCGGCGCGGGGGACGTCTATCGCTTCGGCGAACAGCTCCTCCACGACCTCCAGGAGCAACCCTCATGAGCGTCCCACTCTTCGCCGGCCTCGACGCCACCGTCCACGAGCACGAACCAATGTCCGCCCACACCTCCTTCGGCGTCGGAGGGCCGGTCCGCTACCTCGTCGAGCCGCGCGACTGGGATGCCTTCCAGGCCGCCCTCCTGCGGGGCCGCGACGCGGGCTACCGCGTCCGCATCCTCGGACGCGGCTCCAACCTCCTGGTCACGGACGAGCCGCACGACTGGGTGGTCCTCTCGACCTGCCGCCTCGGCGGCCTGCGCCGCAGCGGCACGTGCATCGAGGCCGACGCCGGGCTCTACCTCCCGCGCCTGGTCAGCACCGCCGAGAGCTGGGGCCTCGGGGGCCTCGAACCCCTCGCGGGCATCCCAGGCACCGTCGGCGGCGCCGTGGCGATGAACGCCGGCGGACGCTACGGCCGCGTAGCCAACTGCCTCGTCGGCGCCGTGGTCGCGGGGTCACATCTTCATTTCGCACATGGCCGCTATGTGCCAAATGAAGATGTGACCCCCGCCGTCCCCCACTGGGTGGACGCGGCGGAGCTGGGCCTCGACTACCGCTACTCGATTGTGCCGAGCACGGGCCTGCTCCTCCTCTCTGCCACGTTCCAGCTCGACAAGGCGCCCCCGCGCGAGCTCGTGGCACGCCGCGACAGCATCCTGGCCGAGAAGCACGCGACCCAGCCGATGGACGCCCGCAGCGCCGGCTGCATCTTCAAGAACCCCCCCAGGGGGTCACATCTTCACTTCGCACATGGCGGCCATGTGCGAAGTGAAGATGTGACCCCGAGCGCCGGCTGGCTCATTGACCAGGCGGGGCTCAAAGGCTCCCGCGTGGGCGGCGCCGTCGTCTCGCCCAAGCACGCCAACTTCATCGTCAACGACGGCGGCGCTACCGCCCGCAACGTGCTCGACCTCATCGAGGTCGTCACCCAGCGCGTCCTCGAACGCTTCGGCGTCCGCCTGGAACCTGAGGTCGAGGTCTGGAGCAACAACGAGGAGGAACGGAGGTAACGACATGGACGAGTCCCGCAAGCCGCGCGTGGGTGTGCTCTACGGCGGCATCTCAGCCGAGCGCGAGGTCTCCCTGAGGTCCGGCGCCGCCGTAGCCGCCGCGCTCCGCGAGGCAGGCTACCCCGTGGAGCTGATTGACCTGCTCGACACGCCGTTCAATCTCCTGACCCAGGAGCGGATGGACGTGGCGTTCATCGCCCTCCACGGCACGTTCGGCGAGGATGGCGGCATCCAGTCGGTCCTCGAAGTCCTCGGCGTGCCCTACACGGGCTCGGGCGTGACGGCCAGCCGACTCGCGATGGATAAGGTGGCGTCGAAGCGCTGCTTCCACAAGGCACGTGTGCCCACCCCGGCGTTCGTCGAGATCGAGGGCTTCTGGAGCCAGGAGCGCAAGGTGGCCTCGATTGCCCCCCTGGGCCTCCCGTGCGTCCTCAAGCCCGCCTCCCAGGGCTCGAGCGTCGGCGTCAGCATCGTCGAGAGCGGAGACCAGCTCCCCGGCGCCATCGCGCAGGCGCTCGAGTTCGACGAGCGGGCCATCGCCGAGGAGTTCATCGCCGGGCGCGAGCTGACGGTCGGCATCTTCGGCGACCGCGCCCTCCCGATCATCGAGCTGGTCTTCGACGGCCGCATCTTCACCTACAACGTGAAGTACACCAAGGGCGCAGCACGCCACGTCATCAACCCCACGCTGTCCGACGGGTTGGCCGAGCGGGTGCAAAGCATCGCCCTCGCCGCCCACCGCAGCCTCGGCTGCCGCGGCTGCTCGCGCGTGGACATGCGCCTCAGCCCCCGCGGCGAACCCTTCGTCCTCGAAGTAAACACCATTCCCGGCATGACCGAGACCAGCTTGCTGCCCGACGCCGCGGCGGCAGCCGGCATCTCGTTCGCCAACCTGTGCAGCGCCGCCATCCAGATGGCCCTCAAGGATGGCCACAAGAACGGCCATCGCAACGGCGCCGCCCAGCCGGCGCCCCAGCCCGCCGAGCCCGCTCTCGCGCGAGCGTGAAGGACCACAGAGGCGATAGGCATGGGATGAATGTGAGGAGCGGATGAATGGATGAATGGATGAATGGAGGGATGGGCGAGAAAGGCGATGGTCTGACAACCATCCACCCATCCACCCATCCAATCATCCTGCTTCCCCAAGACCCACCACTCCCGTTTGGAGCACGACCGTGTGTGCAAAGAACAAGAAGCTGAAGGAAGGGGGCTGGCCGGGCTTCCGAGGCGCCCTGATGTGGCTGCTGCGGAAGGCGACGACGGGCGTCCTCTCGCTCGGCCTCCAGGGTGGCATCGTCGTCGCCCTCATCGTCGCAGGCCTGGTGGGCCTCGCCCTGGCACGCCGCCAGGTGAGCCGCATGCCACAATACTCCATCTACCCCGGGCAGTTCCGCGCCCAGGCCCCGCCCTGGTGCGCCGGCGACCTCGCGCAGGTGAAGTTCCCTCGCGAGTGCTACAGCATCTTCGACGCGAGCCTGACGGCTGACGTGGCCGCGGCCTACGCCGCCTCGCCCTGGGTCAAGGCCGTCCGCCGTGTCGAGAAGCGCTTCCCCAACCACCTCAGCGTCGAGCTCGACCTCCGCGAGCCGGCCGCATTCGTCCGCCTCCCCGACGCCTCCCACGCCGTGGACAACGACGGCGTGTGCCTTCCCCTGGCCTACGAGAAGTGGGACCACGAGCAGCGCCCGCTCCCCCTCATCTTCGGCGTCAAGAGCCAGCCGCCCGAGCCAGGCAAGCGCTGGAGCGACCCCGGCACCCTTGCCGCGCTCTCCGTCCTCCAAGCCCTCGCCACCGAGCCAACGCTCTTCCACCAAGTGCACTTCGTGGACGTGTCGAACCTCGAAGGGGTGATTGACCCCCAGCGGAGCGAGGTGCTGCTCTTCACCCGCCGCCGCGTCCGCGTCGCCTGGGGACGCCCGCCCAACACCACGCGGTTCGGCGAGCCATCCGTCCCCTGCAAGCTGGCCCGCCTGCGCCGCTACCTGTCCCAGCCCGCCGCCCTCGCCGACGGCTCGTCGGCCGGCGTGGACCTCCGCTTCCCAGAGGACGACGCCGCACCCGTCTCCCGCACCCCCGTTCGGAGCACCGACCATGCCTCGACGCCGTGACGAATACCTCGTGTCGCTCGACCTCGGCACCGCCGTCACCCGCGCCGCCGTCGCCTGCTGGCGCGCCGACGGTGACGTGGTGCTCGAAGGCTACGCCGAGACGCCCAGCCGCGGCGTGGCAAAGGGCCTCATCGTGGACGCCGCCCAAGCCGCCGACTGCATCCGCGAGGCCATCGAGGCCGCCGCCAGCCTCGCTCGCGTCCGCGTCTACACCGTCCTCGCCGCCGTCGCTACCCCCTTCGCTCGCGGCGTCCCCAGCCGCGGCTGCATCGCCATCGCCCACGAGGACAAGCTGGTGCGAGGCGCCGACGCCGCACAGGCCCTCGACGCCGCCAACCGCGTCTCACTCCCAGCCGACCGCGTGGCCGTCGAGGCCTACAGCCAGGGCTTCACCGTGGACGACGCGCGCAACGCCCGCAACCCCGTGGGCATGGTCTGCGGACGCCTCGAGGCCGAGCTCCACGTCGTCTCCGACTCCCTCTCCGCCCACGCCAACACCCGCCAGGCCATCAAGAAGGCCGGCTTCCACCTCGAACGCGCCCTCTACGCCCCCCTGGCCACCGCCGAGGCCGTCCTCTCCCTCGAAGAGAAGCGCCTCGGCAGCGCCCACGTGGACGTTGGGGCGGCCAAGACCGCCGTCTCCGTCTACTTCGGCGAATACCCGCGCTACACCCGCGTCATCCCCATCGGCGCCGACCACATCACGCGCGACCTGGCCATCGGCCTCAACATCCCGCTAGCCGACGCCGAGCAGCTCAAGCGCCGCTGCGGCCTCACCGACGCCCGCCGGCCGCGCGGCGGAGACGTGGGGGAGAAGATTGACCTCGCCCTCGCCGGCGGCGCCGGCATCCACAGCATCCCCCTCTGGCGCATCGCGCTCATCACCAGAGCCAGAGTCGAGGAAATCTTCGAGCTGGCCGGCAAGGAGCTCGGCCGCAGCGGCGTGGCCGCGGCCGCCGCAGGCCGCGTGGCCCTCACCGGCGGCCTGTGCCGAATGCCTGGCACCCTCGCCGCCGCACACCGAGTCCTCCGCCGCCCCGTCCGCCTCGGACGCGTCGAGACGGGCTGCCTCCTGCCCCAATTCGAACTCGACCCCACGCACGCCACGGTCCTGGGCACGCTGCTGCGTGGCCTCTACCACCGCGAGCAGGCCCACGACCGCCGCTTCGAGGAGCGCGGCCTCCGCACCGTCTTCAAGCGCGTCGCAGGCTGGCTGTGAGGCGGCCTGGCGTCAGGCTTGCACGATCTGTCCGATCCGTCAGATCCGTCTGATCCGTCTGATCTGCCCTTTCCGAGCGAGGTCACCATGGCTACTGGCGAGTTCTCGGCCCTCGGCAATCCCGTCATCCTCATCGGCGTCGGCGGCGTCGGCTGCGAGCTGGCCGCGCGCTGCACGGGGGCGCCCGCGCGCCGCCTCCTGAGCTTCGATGCCGACGCCCTCGCCGCCTACCCCGCCACCGAGGCCATCCCCCTGGCCGGCGACGCCGAGAACACGGGCGACATGGAGGCCACGGCGATGGGCCACTCGGCCGAGGAGGCCGCCCAGGAAATCCTCGAATCCGCCCAGGCCGCCAACTCCCTCATCCTCATCCTGTGCGCCGTGGGAGGCCAGACCGGCGGCGCCGTCGTCCCCACCCTCGCCAGCGAGTTCAAGGCCGCTCAGTGCACCGTGGTCGTCGTGGCGATGGAGCCGATGCCCTTCGAGGGGGCCGGCCGCGCCGACCTGGCCGCCCGCGCCATCGCCGACATCGAGAACGCCGCCGACCTGGTGCTCCTGGTGCCCAACCGCCCCCTGGCTGAGGTCTGCGACCCCGCGCTCCCCGTCGCCGAGGCCGTCGCTCGCCTCAAGGACAAGACGGTTCAGGCCGTCGAACAGCTCCTCCGCGCCCTCGGCTGTGCCGCCTGCATCGGCCTTCAGCCCCTCGACCTGCGCCGCTCCCTCACCGAGGCCGGCCGCGGAGCGCTCGGCGTCGGCACTGCCGCCGGCGGCGACGCGCGCGTCGAGAAGGCCATCCGCGACGCCTGCGCCAACTCCTTCCTCACCCCCGAAAGCTGCCAGCACGCCTCCGCAGCCGTCCTCCACCTCCTCGGCAGCCGCAACCTCAGCCTCCGCGAAGTCCACGCCGCCACTGACCTCGTCGGCCAACTCGTCGGCCGCGTCCCCATACAGGTCGGCCTCACCATAGACCCCGCTGCGGGCGACGCCATCCGCGCCACCCTCCTCGTCACCGGCATCCACCGCACCGAGGCCGAGAGCCAGCCCGACGAGCGCGCCCCCCTCTTCGCCCGCTCCCAGGACCTCAACTACTACGACGGCGTGGACCTCGACGTGCCCGCCTTCCTCCGCCATCGCGCCGCGCCCCAACTCCGCTATTGACGGGCTGCCTTCTCCCATCCGCCCGATCCGCCCGATCTGTGCCATCGGGCCCGTCTGTCCCCCCCCGCACTCTCCACCTTCCGCCGCCCAGAGTCGCTCAGTGTTGCTCAGAGTCGCTCATTCGCCGTTTGGCGATTCTCGCCATTCCGGCTCAGTGTTGTCCAGTGTTTGCCAGAGTCGCTCACCATTGCGCCACACGCGCCCGCTGAGGGGGGGGCGCCTCCCCCTCTGTCCGCCCTCCACCGTCCACTGCCCACTGGCTCCTGCCCTCTGTCGTCTGCCCTCTGTCGTCTGTCGTCTGCCCTCTGTCGTCTGTCGTCTGCCCTCCGCCCTCTGCCGTCTGCCCTCCGCCCTCTGCCGTCTGCCCTCCGCCCTCTGCCCTCCGCCCTCTGCCCTCTGTCCTCTGCCCTCTGTCCTCTGTCGTCTGCCCTCTGTCGTCTGTCGTCTGCCCTCTGTCCCCTGCCCCTCGCACGCTCTCTCCCCCCAGTACAACGTATTTTCCCCCCGAAGATGGTCGGCTCAGAATTTCCCGTGGCGCATCGAGATTCCACAAGTCCCGCCTCCGCCTACCCTTACGTCGAACAGAAATTTTTTCAATCTGCGCCGTTTTTCCCGCCTGCCCTCTCCGGGCGGGATGGCGTGAAGATAAGGCATCTCCGCCTGAAGGCCGAACTACGAACGAAGCCGCAACCTGTTGGTAGTTCGGCCTTTAGGCGGTCCGCTCCTGTGGGTGCGCTGGGGCAATGCCCTTACCTTCACGCCATTCCTCTCTGGGCGATGCCTCGGCGCCCGGCTTGCGCCCCGGCCCCGAATCGGCTACACTCCGCCCTATGAGTGATGGCACGACACAAGAGGCGCTTGCCGCCCTCCTCCCCACCCGCCTCCTGGCGCCCTGGGTGGCGCTGCTGGCGGCGGCCCTCGCCGTGGCCATCGGCATCGGGGTGGAGGGGGTGGACTACCCGACGCCCTTCGCCATCGCCCACGCCCTGCCGCTCCTCGTCGGCGCCGAGCTGTTCTTCCTCCTGGTCCTCGTGCCGATCCTGGCTCCGACGCCGCGGCTGACGGAGATGCTCTTGCTCCTGTGCCTCGGCGCCCCGGCCGTGGTCGTGGCGGCGTGGGTCGCTGATGCCAGCCTGCTGCAAGCCCTTGCCAGCCAAGCGTACCTTGTGGCCGCCGCGCTCTTCGTGGCCGCGCTGCAGTCGTTCGTAGTGCGGCCTTCAGGCCGTAGTCTCGCCGAACGGGCTGAAGCCCGCACTACAAACTTGGGGGCACGGGCTGAAGCCCGCACTACGGACCTCGGGTGGTACTGGATGGCTCTGGGGGCGTTGGGGGCTGGCGGCCCCTTCATCGCCTTCATCGCCGAGGACCTGCTGAAGGCCCAGGTCGGCTGGCTCTACGCCGCCTCCCCCTTCTGGGTCGCCGACCGGTTGTGCCGTGTCGAGGGCTTCGGGTGGGACTGGGCGGCCCCCTTCGCCGCGCTGCTTGCCCTGGCCGCTGCCCTGGTGCCGCTGGCCCGGCGCCCGAGCCGATAGGACAGATCGGACGGATCTGACGGATCCGACGAATCGGACCGATCGAGGAGCAGCCCGTCCGGCGAGGGACAAGCCCACGCGGAATCCTCCCCCCGCTTGACCCCGCCAGAACCAGGGATATACTATGGGCGAGAGGAGGTGATGGCCATGCCCATCCGCCGAGCCGTGTTCGCCGAGGAGGGGTGGTATCCATCGTCCAGGGCCGCGCTGGCGCAGATGCTCGCGGAGTTCGTGCCCGAGCGCGCCGACGCGGCGCCCGCCGTCGCCCTGGTGGCGCCCCACGCGG
>VGYV01000186.1 GCA_016872855.1 Planctomycetota bacterium | reverse complement strand
GCGGCCAACTTCGCCTTGAGCGCGGCGGGCACCTCCGCCGGCTCGAAGAAGCGGGCCGTGACGCCGCAGTCGCGGACGAGTTCCTCGATCATGCCGACGATTTCGCGGCAGGCCTCGTGGCCGAAGCGCAGGGCCTCGACGATGCTCGACTCCGGCACCTCCTTCGCCCCGGCCTCCACCATCACGATGGCGTCCTTGGTGGCCGACATCACGAGGTCCAGGTCGCCGTCCGCAACCTGCTTGTAGGTGGGGTTGATGATGAAGCGTCCGCCGATGCGGCCGACGCGGACGGAGCCCGTGGGGCCGAGGAAGGGGATGGAGGAGATGGCGAGTGCGGCGGAGGAGCCGACCATGGCCAGGGTGTCGGGGTCGTTGTCCTTGTCGGCGGAGAGGACGAGGACGTGGACCATGACCTCCTCGCGGAAGCCCTCTGGAAAGAGGGGCCGCAGGGGGCGGTCGCACATGCGCGAGGTGAGGATTTCCTTGCGGCTGGGCCGGCCCTCGCGCTTCATGAAGCGCCCGCCGGGGATTTTGCCCGCGGCGTGGAACTTCTCGCGGTACTCGACCGTGAGCGGGAAGAAATCCGTGTCACGCTTCGGCTCGGCGCACACGACGGTGGCGAGCACCATCGTGTCGCCGCAGCGAACGGTCACGGCTCCTGCCGCCTGCTTTGCCAGCCTTCCCGTCTCGATGACCAGGGGTCTGTCACCAATCAGCCTCTCGACGCGATGAATGGCCATGCGCTTCTCCGACCTCCTGTGTTCCGTGTCCGCAGCCATCGGTGGGAACTGCCATTGGGAACCCGCGGGCGGGGGCACCACACCCCCTGCCCTTCGCCATGTTCGCTGGAGCCATCTGGACCTGGGACTGCGATTCGTGCCCTGAGCCGTCGCCCCCGCCGGACCTCCGCGCACCGCAATCGCCCATCGCACACTACTTGCGGATCCCAAGCCGCTTGACAACTGCCGCGTACCGCTCCGGGCTGGTGCGGTGGAGATACCGCAGCAGCCGCGTGCGGCGGCCGACCATCATCAGCAGGCCCCGCCGCGAAGCGTGGTCCTTCCGGTGGACCCTCAGGTGGTCGGCCAGGTGGTTGATGCGTTCCGTCAGCAGGGCTACCTGCACCTCGGGCGAGCCCGTGTCCGTCTCGTGTTGGCGATACGTGCTGATGAGTTCGCTCTTCTTCGCTCCGTCCATCGTCATAAACGGCGTGTCCTTCTCCAGACGCGGGGCTCTCCTTGTGCCGCAGGCACCCTCGCCTGTGCCACGCCCGCGTGTGCAGTGTCCCCAAATTATAGCGCACGGGCCTGCCCCGATCAAATCAAAACCGCTTCCTTGCATGGCCGCTGCCCTTCTGCTACCATCGCCGGGGGGTGAGGCAGCCAGATGACAGAGGACAGACGACAGAGGACAGACGGCAGACGGCAGACGGCAGTCGGCAGTCGGCAGAAAGCAGACGGCGGGAGGCGGATGGCCGCCGCTCCGGGACGCTGTCCACTGTCCACTGTCCACTGTCTGCTGCTCTCGGCCGTGGTGGCTCTGGCCGCGACGGCGTGCGCCGGAGAGGGGGCGGCGCCGGAGCGCGTGGCCTGGCCCGTGCCGGCCGTGGCCTGGCGGGTGCCGCTGGGCCGGTGTGAGCGAGGCGTGCCCCTCGGCGGCATCGGGGCGGGGGGCTTCATGCTCAACTCGTGTGGCACCTTCGGCCCCTGGCACTTCACGCCCGGCTCGGCTGAGGAGGCGCGGCGCCTCGCGGGGGCCGCTTTCCACTTCTACGAGAAGCCGGCGGGCGGCAAGCCCCACGTGGCCACGCTGACCACGCCGCCGGCCATGCCCGGCTGGGCCGCCCTGCCGCCGGGCAGCGGCTTCTACTCCGCTCTCTACCCGAAGGGGTGGTTCACCTATCGCGGCCTGACGGCTGACCTGGCGATGAAGTTCTTCAGCCCTATCGTGCGCGGCAACGTGCGGGAGACGTGCTTCCCCGTGGCCGTCTTCCAGTTCGCCGTGGCGAACCCGACCGATCAGCCGCTCGATGTGGCGCTGATGTTCACCTTCCCCAACGCGGCGGGTCACACGGCGGAGCTGCGCACAGGCTTCCTCAGCTCGGCCAGCGCCGAGCCCGACCAGAAACTCGTCGGTGTCGTGCTCGACGCGCGCGACCCCCGCAACCCGCCCACGACACAGGACAGCGAGTGGTGCCTGGCCGTCCGCGCCGAGCACGGCGGCGAGGTCTCCTACGCCACGAGCTGGAACGCGCTGGCAAGTGGGGGCGACATCCTGGGCGAGTTCGCGGCTCGCGGGCGGCTGCCCGACAAGGCGCTCGACGCCACGGCGAGCGCGGGGGCCGTGGCCCTCCACGCCACGCTAGAGCCCAAGGCATCGCTCACCGTGCCCTTCGCCCTGAGCTGGGACTTTCCTCGCGTAGCCCTGGGGTCCACCCAGTGGTGGCGCCGCTACACAGAGCATTTTGGGCAGAGCGGCAACAACGCCTTCGCCATCGCCCGCGAGGCGCTGCTCAAGCACGCCGAGTGGGAGGCCGCCGTGGACGCCTGGACCCGCCCCATCCTGGACGAGCCGGCCTACCCCGACTGGCTGAAGCAAGCCGCGCTCAACGAGCTGTACCACGAGACCTTCAGCGGCGCCTTCTGGGAGGCCGGCTGCATCACGGCACCCGAGGAGTTCAGGAAGCTCCACCCCGAGGACCACAAGCACTTCGTTCTAGAGTCCCCCACGCAACCCTGGTGTGAGCCGTTGGCGGCGCGCTTCGCCGCTCAGCGCGCGCGGTTGGCGCTCTGGCCGCAGATCGAGCGCGACACTTTGCGGGCCTACGCCGACCTGATTGACGCCACGACCCCCTTCGCCTGCGACCTCGGCACGCCGAGCGGCAACCCCTTCTTTGTGGGGAACGCCTCGCCCGACGCCGCACGCAAGGCCAAGGACCTGCCCGCGCTCTTCATCCTCCAGGCCTACGCCTGCTGGCGTGCCACGGAGGACCGCGATTTCCTGGCCTACGTCTGGTCCGCCTGCAAAAAATGCTTCGCCGCTCTCCGCGCGGCCGACACCTATGGCTACGGTCTCCCTGGCCACACCGGCGACGACACGGCGACTTCGCCCTGCGAACTCCACGGCGTGTCGCTCCTCGGGGGCGGCCTGGCCGCCGCGGCCCTCGAGGCCCTGGAGGAGCTTGCGACCGCCTGCGACGACAAGGATGCCGAGGCCATCCGCCGCCTCGCCGCCCTCGCCCGCGCCAACCTCGACCGCCAGCTCTGGCGCCCCCAGGGCGGCTACTACGGCCTCGACAGCCGCTCGCGCCATGCCGATGCCATCGCGGCAGGCGCCCTCTCGGGCATTCGCTTCGCCCAGGGCGCCGGCCTCCCGCCTATCCTCCCCGCCGAACGCCTCCAGCAGCACCTGCGCCAAGTCCACCTCCGCTGCGTGAGGCCCCTCCGCGACTCGACGGGCCATGGCTTGGCCGACGCGGGGGCGGTCAGCGTCGTCGGCTCCGACCGCCGACCCCTCGCCACGGGCCGAGGCCACGAGGTCTCCGTCGCTGACTCCTATCGCCTCGCCGCCACGATGGCCCACGTCGCCCGCCAGCGGAAGGACAACGACCTCCTGGCCAGCGCCCTCCAGACCGCGTTCGGCGTCTACTGCCAGACCTGGGCCGTCGCGCCCGACAAGCCCTTCTGGGCCTTTGAGACCCCGCAGGCCTGGCACGCGGCCAACCCAGCCCTCGCGCGCGCCACCCAGCACATCGAGGCCAGAGCCATCTGGGACCTCTTGCTCGAGCTCAAGGACCCCTACGCCCGGCCCCCCGAGCCCCCGCCGCCGGCCAAGAAGGAAGAGGAGTAAGCCCCCGTGCGCCGCGGAGAGAACACCCACGGCAGTGCTCACGCTCGGAGTGCGGGCTTTAGCCCGTATCCTCGCAGTCGAGCCGCTAAGCCGGGATACGGCCTGAAGGCCGCACTCCGAACCAGTGGCCCCCGCTGCGGGAAGTGAGGAGGAGTAAGCCCCGTGCGCCGCCTTCGCGCCTTCATCAACGCCCTGGGCCTCCTGGTCCGCGACCTGCTCCAGCCGACCAACCTGTTGGCCATCGTGGTCGCGCTCATCCTCGCCTACGTGGGCATCACCTACGTGATGGCGAGGTTTCGCGAGGCGCGGCTGGCCCGCGAACGCGAGGAGTTGGAGAGGACCGTGGCCACTCTCCAGCAGGACAACGACAGGCTGCGCGCCCAGTGCGAGGTGCTCAAGGGCTTCGTCAAGCGCCTCACCGCCGAATCCCGTGTCGCCCAAGCGCGCGTCGTCGGCCACCGCCTGGACTCCCAGAAGGTGCCGCTCTGGACCTTCGAGTTCGTGGAATTCGGCCGCGACGGCAAGCCGTTCCCCGCCAAGGTCATCACCCTGCGGGGCGAGGAAGTGTGGTTCGAGGCCCTCGTCATCCGGTTCTCGGACGACCACGTGAAGGTGGGCGACCCGCTGCGCGGCAGGTCCCTCCACTTCTTCCGCCGCGCGTGGGGCGACGCCCAGGAGCCGCGCGAGGGGCCCATGCTGGCCGCGAACGGCAGCGTCGTGCCCGACGCCTATCGCTTCTCTTCGGGCGCTGGCTCAACCTTCGAGCAGGCCCTCTGGCTCCGCTTCTGGTACTGGGCGAACCACCCCGACGAGGCGAAGGCCGAGGGCATCGCAAACGTCCAGAGCCACGCCGTCGGCCCCCCGCGCCCAGAGCCCGGCGCCACCTACCGCCTCACCCTGCGCCACGCCGGCGGACTTGAGATAAAGCGCATCGTGCCCCAGAATCCGTAATCCGCAATCCGTAATCCGTAACAAGAGAAGAGACGGAGCGGGAGGAGGGGGGCTCCTTCTTCCTCTTCTCTGGTTACGGATTACGGATTACGGATTTCCTCAGGAGGCGTGCCGCCCACTTGCGGAACCTGCCCCAGGCAGTCATGTCCCTGAGCGCGTCCCGCGCCGGCGCATACTCCGGCCGTCGGGCCAGAGCGGCGCGGTAGCACCCTCGCGCATTCGAGGGACGCCCCAGGGCGCGCTGGCAATCGCCCATCGCCTTCCACACGAAGGGGTTCTCGGGCACGAAACGCGCGGCGTGGGTTAGGCGCTCCAGGGCAAGCTGGGGCTGGCCCCACTGGATGAGGGCCAGCGCCGCGCGAAGGCTCGTACGCCAGTGGCTCGGGTCGGCCTGGGCCGCCTTCTCGAAGCAGGTGTCCACGCTCTCCCGTGTGCCTCTGGCTCCCGAGGCCAGGACCACCTCGGCGCGGGCCAGCCAGGTGAACAGGCCGCTCCCGTGGTGCCGCACCGCGATGTCGGAGTGCTCGTAGGCCGCCTCGATGTAGCCCTGGTGGGCCAGCACCAGGGCCTTCGCCGCGTAGAAGACCGGCACCTTGCCGTAGGCCGCGAGCGCCTCGTTCGCCGTCTCCTCGGCACGCGGCACGTCGCCCGCCCGCAGGCGGGCGTCCACTTCGGCGGCCCAGGCCTCGAACAGCGCCGGCTCGTGCTTCCGCGCGCTCCGAAACTCCCGCGCAGCGTCCGCAAACTCCCCCTCATAGTACAGCCGCTCCCCCGACAGCATCAGCTCGTCGGCTGGCCGCCGCCCGCGCACGTCCTCGCGCGATTCGCCGCGAGGCCCTTGAGTCGCGTCGGCGGGTTCAAGCCAGTCCGCCATGCTGCCCGTCTCTTCCGCAGGGGCCCGCGGCTACTGAGCGCGCGGCGGCCACTTGGTGGGGATCAGGACGCAGGTGCCTTTCTGAGGCTTGTTCCCCGCGCCTGGTATGTCTCCGCCCAGGAGGTAGACGCGGCCCGTGGCAGGGTCGTGGGCAGCCGCCGGCCACACCCATTTGTCCGTGAAGGAGTGGGTGGCAAGGGTGTCGGTGAGCTTGCCGCTCGCTGTGTCGAAGGCCAGAAGAGAACGGCCCTCGCGCACCTGCGCAAGGTAGATGATGCCCTGTGGCCCCGGCCACACCTGGAAGATGCCCGGCACAGGCAACGTCGCGGCGGCGGTCGCGCAGATGTTCGACGCCGGGTCGTAGACGTCAATCACCCTGAATCCTCTATGGCTTGCCCAGCCGCCAAAGGCGTAGATGCGGCCGTCCTTCCCCAGGGCCGCCGCGGTGGCCCTCCCACCTCCCGCCAAGGTGCTCACAAGGCGGATCGTGTCGCGCTCGGGGTCGTGGCGCCAGATCTTGTCTTCCTGGCCAAGCCCATTCGCGCCGAGCCAGTAGATAAGGTTGCCCACCGTCACTGGGCTCACGCCCCAGACGACGGCGCCGAAGGAGGCCCTCTCGCGGGCGGTCTCGGTGACGGGGTCGAACTCGATGACGCGCTCGCGCTGGCCCCAGCCACGGTCGTACGTCGGCCCGAGGCCAGGGCTGATGTAGACCTTCCCGCCGCAGGTGGCGGTCGCGTGGCCGCCACAGGAGTGCTTGTAGGGCATCCTCCCGGCCGCCACCCGCCAGGAGTCGGCCTCAGTGTCGTACACGAGAATGCTGTCGGTCAGCCCGTTTGGCCCGAGGTCTCCGCCGAACACGTATATCCGGCCATTGATCACCTCCGAGCAGCAGAAGTTCCTCATGACGGGCATGTCGGTGCGGCGCTCCTCCCGATAGGGGCCTTGCGCCGGGGCCGCTGCGGGCTCAGGCGGCGTCGCCTTGACGGCCATCTCCCCCGGCTCGTCTTTGGCAGTCGGCCTTGGCGGGTCCGGGCGCTTGGTGAGCGTCAGCACCAGCCGCTCTATCCGCTCGGACGGCACCACCACCAAGCTCTCAGCACGGGTGTAGCCATCGAGCTGCACCTCCACAAGGTGTCTGCCCGGGGTCACCACGAAGAGGCCAGCGTAGAGGCCATCGGCCCTCCCAACTTCCTTCCCGTCGAGGATGACCCGGGCGCCCGGCGGCTCGGTGCGGACATAGAGGCGGCTGCGCGGCGCGGGCGGCTCGGAGGCCAAGCCAACGGCGCCCAAGGCAAGCGCAGCAATGACCAGAATGCGAATCGTGCCCCTCACGGGTGGGCTCCTTCCTGCCAGGGCATCATAGCCCGTGCCTCACGGGATGTCAACACGGCGCCGCGCTGACACGCCCCCGGTTTGACGCGCGGCTTCCGAGCGCAGGACCCTGCCGCGTCCCGCGACCACAGGATGGCCTCCGGGACGCGCGTCTCGGTCCCTTCCCCGCTCCGCTGCGACCGAAAGCGGCATCTGCGATGCCGCACTCCAAACTCTCCCTCCGCCGCGGTGACATTGACTTTGGAGTGCGGCGACGAAGTCGCCGCTTTGGTTGCTCCGCGAAGCGGGAAGAGCGGCGCGGCGCCCCCTGGTGGGACGAACCGGGGGCGTGTCAGGGCGCCGCGCCGCAACGAGCGGAACGCCCGAGGGGGCTGGAGGCCACTGGCCCCAGCCCCCTCGGGCTTCTGTGCCCTCTCCGCTGGCTCGTTACAGGCTCCCACGTCGCTGGTCGTGGGGGACCCTGACTGTGACGGTTGCGGCGGCGACGTTGCCGCTGGCGTCGCGGGCCTCGACGTGGATGGTGTAGATGCGGCCGGGGGCCGTGCCCAGGCGCTTGGCCCGCAGGTCCACCGTGTGGTCGCCCGTGATCACCCAGTCGGCCTGGCCCTTCTTGCCGCCGGGGTGGAGGACGAGCTCGTTGCACGAGACGGACACGATGCGGTAGGAGGGCGCCTCATCGCAGAGGTCGGCGACGAGGGCGTCCACGGTCACGCTCACCATCTTGTTGTTCGGCGGCCACAGAACATTCGGCGAGGCCGAGAGGCTGAGGACCTGGGGAGGCGTGGTGTCCACCACGGTTACGCGCTGGGTGCCGGTGGCCACGTTGCCGCTGGCATCCGTGGCCGTCCAGGTCACGACCGTGGTGCCGAGGGGGAAGACGGCGGGCGCGTCGTTGGTGACGGCGGGAGCGGCGTCGCAAAGGTCGAGGACGGCGGCCTGGCCGAGCTTGACGGCGGCGCCGGAGGGGCTTGTCGCCTCGGCAATGATGTCCTCGGGCGCGACCAGGACTGGCGACGTGGTGTCAACCACCCTCACCCGCTGGGTAGCCGTGGCGGCGTTGCCGCTGGCGTCGGCCGCGGTCCAGGTGACGATTGTCTCGCCGAGGGGGAAGACGGCCGGGGCGTCGCTGGTGACGGTGACGGCGGCGTCGCAGATGTCGCTGGCGCTCGGCGCCGTGAGCTGCACCGGGGTGCCGTTGTGGCTGGCCTGCTCCACGGTCACATCTCCGAGAGCGCTCGGAGCCGCGCCGTACTGAAGGTGGTCAACCTCCCAGTTGATCCAGGGGTTGGTGTTCGGCATGGAGATACGGAAGGCTGAGATGCCGCCGGGGCACGAGGCGCCGAAGAAGCGGTCCTCCGCCGTCTCGCCGCAGTACAGGCCCTCTCCGACTGGGCCTGGCCCGATGAGGCCCAGGGAGTTGCCTTCGGCGTCAAACGCCTCAAACACCACTTCCCCGTAGCCGAGCAGCGGGTCTGACCAGCCGACATCGGTCCACACGATCCCCACGTGAGTGGGCAGGGTGCCGAGGACGCACTCGTCGAAGGTGAAGACGAGGTCCTGCACGCCGAAGCCCGACCAGAGGGCCAGCGAGCGGCCATAGCTGTCCACCGCGCCGTCGTCCTCGTCCACCGAGTCGTTCGTGCCCCCACGGTCCCAGATCGAGCCCGCGCTCACCGAGACGCCTGGGGTGCTCAAGAGCCCGCTCTCGAAGTTCTCGAGGTGGAAGTAGCCGAAGTTGCCGCCGCGGAACGGACTGGAGGCGAACCCAGTGTAGGGGATCGGCCCGAAGAAGGCGGCCTCGGTCGCACCGGCAATGGCCGGCGGCGTGGTGTCGCGGACCGTCACCTGCACGCTGTCGGGTTGGGAGTCGAGCGAGCCGTCGTTGACGGTGAGGGTGACGGTGGTGGTGCCGAGGGGCAAGGTGATGGTGGGCTTGACGCCCGTAGCCGAGCCGCCAGGCCATGTCCAGCGATAGGTCAGCGCTTTCCCCTCGGGGTCGGATGAGCCGGAGCCGTCGAGGGCGACGCCCGTGCCAGCGGCCGACGCCTGCTCAACGGTCTGGTCCGACCCGGCATTGGCGACGGGCGGCTGGTTCGGCGGGCAGGCCGGCGTGAGAATGTAGGTGCCCGGCAGCGGAGTGCCCCAGTTGGTGCTCTTCGTGCCACCGAAGACATAGACCTTCCCCGTCGCCGGGTTGAGCGCGTTCACAAGTCCCTCAATCTCCCGGAATGAATAGGTGTATGGCGACTGCTCGATCTGGCCACTCGCCACCTGGTACGCCGTGAGATTGAGGTTGTACTGGTCCTGGGGGTGCGGCTTGATCATATAGATGAGGCCGCCCGGGCCGGGCCAGAGGAGGAGCGAACTGCACGGCTTCGGGAGCCTCGCCGGGGCGAGCACGCAGGTGTTTGCCGCGGGATCGTAGATGTCAATCGCCGTGCTCTCCCTGCCCCTGTACTGGCCGCCGAAGCAGTAGGCCCGGCCGTCGGCGCCCAGGAGCGCCTCGGTGTTCCTCGGGCCACCGGCCAGATTGCACACATGGGTGATTGTGTCGGCGGCGGGGTCGTGGCGCCATATCTTGCTCTCCTGGCCGATGCCACACGCGCCGAACCAGTAGATGACGTTGCCGACGGCGACCGGGCTGACGCCCCACACGATCGCTCCGAAGCTCGCCTTCTCCACCGCGGTCTCCGTGGCGGGGTCGAACTCGATCACCCGCTGCTTGCGCCCCCACCCGCCGTTGTAGGTCGGGCCGAGCTGTGGGCCGATGTAGATCTTCCCGTTGCAGACCGCCGTCAGGCAGGCGCCGGCCCGCATCGGGTAGGGCAGCCTGCCCGCACTCACGCGCCAGGATTTGCTCGCGATGTCATACACCTGAATCGCGTCCGTGAAGGTGTTGAGGGCCACGTGCCCGCCGAACACGTAGACCTTGCCGTTCAGCGGCTCGGAGCACGCCGGCCAGAACACGGCGATCGGCATGTCCGCCCCCCGCGACTCGCTGTAGGGATTGCCCGCGAAGAGCGACCCAGCCAGCGCCGAGTCCCCCAGCGCCACGGCGACCGCAAAGAGCCAAGCCAACCTGTGAGCCATTCGCTGCCGCGCCATCTGTCCGTCCTCCTTTCCCTCCCTGTCCCTGGGTCACACGCGCCGCCGAGTGCACTCTTTCCACCTATGTATATGCGACTCGGCCCGGGAATCTGTCGCGCCTCTTGAAACATTCCTCACCACCCGCTAGAATGGCCGCGAGAGAGACAGGCCCGGGGGTGCCACTTGGCAGCGGATTCGGGGACACGCGGCACGTTGCTCGAACGCCTGCGGGACGGCGAGGACCCGCTGGCGTGGGGGGAGTTCTTCGAGCGCTATTGGCGGCCAGCCTATGCCTTCGCACGCAGGTCTGGGTGCTCGGACCAGACCGCGCAGGACGTGGTGCAGGAGCTGATGCTGACGGTGTTCCAGCAGCGGGAGGTGTTCCGCTACGACCGCGCCCGCGGGCGGTTCCGCAACTGGCTGTGCACGGTGGTCCGCCAGAAGGTGGCGGCCCTGCGGCGGGACCAGGGTCACCAGGTGCGCCCCGCGGGCGGCACGGAGGGCGCCGCGGCGCTCCAGGCCGTCCCCGCCGACGCCGCCCCGCCCGACGCGGCGTGGGACGAGTTGTTCGAGCGGGGCCTCCTGGCCGCGCTGCTCGACGCCGTCCGGCGGGAGGTGGAGCCGCAAACCTATCAGGCCTTCGAGCTTACGGCGCTCCACGGCCTGTCCGGGGACGATGCGGCGGCCGCCACCGGCCTCACCCGCAACGCCGTCTACCTGGCCCGCAAGCGCGTGCTCACGCGCCTCCAGGAACTCGGCGCGCCCTATCGCCTCGAGGGCGAACTCCACGAGCGGGTCAGAGAGGCGCTGGAGATGTCCCCCGAGCCCGCCGTCGAGCGGGCGCTGGCCACCCGCGTCGAGAGCACGCTTGCGCTCGCCAGAGGGCTCGTGCCGTGAACCCGCAGGCCACCACCCTCGGCTACTCAGCTACGGAGGGGCCGCCCCCGAACCTGCCCGACCTCGATCTCCTCCGGTGCATCGGCAGCGGCTCCTTCGGTCGCGTCTGGCTGGCCAGGAACCGCGCGACGGGCAAGCTGCTGGCCGTCAAGATCATCCGCCGCTTCAGCGCCGGCATGCCCGCCCAGGCGGCGCGCGAGGTCCAGGCCATCGCACGCCTCGAGGCCAACCTGGCCGCCCCCCACGAAAACCTCCTCACCATCCACCACGTGGGGCAGACCGATGAGTGGCTGTACTACACGATGGACCTCGCGGACGACGCGCGGCAGGGAAAAGGGGACAATCTACTTTTCCGCGGCGGAAAAGTTGAATGTCCCCTTTTCCCCCCCGACTACCGGCCCGCCACGCTGGGCACACGCCTGGACGCCGGGCCGCTCGCGCCCGACGAGTGCTTCGGCCTCGCCCGCCAGCTCCTCGCCGGCCTCGCCCACCTCCACGGCGCGGGCCTGGCGCACCGCGACGTGAAGCCCGCCAACTGCGTGTTCGTGGGGGGGCGGCTGAAGCTCGCCGATTTCGGCCTCGTGACCCAGGCCGAGGGCACCTCATCGCTGATCGGCACGCCCAGGTACATGCCGCCCGACGGCGTGATGGACGCCCGGGCCGACGTCTACGCCGCCGGCCTGGTCATCTACGAGATGCTCACCGGCCTGCCCGCCGACCGCTTCCCACGGCTGCCCCCGCACGCGCTGAACGCGCTGCGCCACCCCGCCTGCGCCGCGCTCAACCGCATCGCGCTCCGAGCCGCCAACCGCGACCGCGCGGCGCGCTTCCGCGACGCCCGCGAGATGCTCCACGCCCTCGATACCCTCTCGATGCCGGCTATGCCGATGCCGCGCCTGAGATTGAAGAAGGGCCTCATCATCGCCTCGGCCTGCGCCGCGGCTGCCCTCGCCGCGCTCGTCGCCCTGCTCGTGCGGCAGCCGGCCACGCCGCACGTGAACGTGAACTTCATCACCCTGCCTTACGAGGCGGAGATCTATCTCGACGGCAAGCGGCTGCTCGACCCCCGCGGGCAGCCCTACGCCACCCCCTGCACGGTCCCAGGCCTCCCGGCCCGCCCGCACAGGGTTGTCTTCAGGCGGCCCGGCCTGCCGGACCTTGTGGTGGAAAAGGCGGATTTCTCCGCAACCCGAGAGGTCGAAGCAAACTGGGCCGGGGAGATGACGAAGGGGAAGTAGTTTCTGTTGCGGAAAGCCAAGACTGCCTGAAGGCAGGACTCCAAACGGGGAGAGAACCCGTTCGGAGTCCTGGCTTTAGCCAGTCTTTCGCCTGCGGGCGCTGCCCGTGCTCAGCGAACCAGGCTTTCCGCAACAGAAACTAAGTAGCGGCTCCCTTCCTCGGCGCTGCCGGCTGCCGCCTCGCCTCACGACTTGCTCGCCACGCCGTCCCACACCCCCGCGATGGGGGTGTCGCAGCCGGGGCACTTGCCGGCGCGGAGGAGCGCTGGGCCGATGCTGTAGCGGACCCGGCGGATGAGGATGCGGCCGCACTTGGGACAGGCCGTGCTCTCGCCAGGATGGCCGCCGGGGCGCGAGACGTTGCCGACGTAGACGTAGCGCAGCCCCTCCTTGCGGCTCACCTCCCACAGGCGTTCGATGGTCTCCGGCGGCGTGCGCTCGAGGTTCCGCAGCTTGTAGGTGGGGAAGAAGGCGCTGTAGTGCACAGGCACGTCGGGGCCTAGCTCCCCGTGTATCCACTTCGCCATCTCCCGCACGTTCGCCGGGTCGTCGTTGTGCGTAGGGATGACGAGGTAGACGATCTCGAACCACATCTTCTTCTTCGCCAGCACCTTCAGGGTGTCGAGCACGGGCTGGAGCTTGCCGTGGACAAGCTCCTTGTAGAACTTCTCGGTGTATGCCTTCAGGTCAATCTTCACGGCGCTGAGGACCTCGCAGAGCTTCTCCATCGGCTCGGCCGTGATGTAGCCGTTGGAGATCATCACGCTCTCGATGCCCTTCTCGCGCGCGGCTTTGGCCGTGTCGAACATGTACTCGTAGTAGACGACTGGCTCCGTGTAGGTGAAGGCGATGGAGCGTGCGCGGATGGGGTTGTCGCTGAAGAAGCTGCGGCGCGGCGCCCGCACGTCGGCCACCAGCGCCTCGGGCGGCAGGTTCAGGTTCCGCGTCTGCTCGGGCCGCACCTGCGAAATCTCCCAGTTCTGGCAGAAGGTGCACTCCACGTTGCAGCCCGCCGTGGCAATCGAGTATGCCCACGTGCCGGGCAGGAAGTGGTACAGCGGCTTCTTCTCGATGGGGTCTACGTTGCGGGCGCAAGGGTTGCCGTAGACGAGCGTGTGGTAGACCCCGCCTCGGTTCTCGCG
>VGYV01000185.1 GCA_016872855.1 Planctomycetota bacterium | reverse complement strand
GGCTCATGGGCAGCGTCATGCGCCAGTTGAAGGACTCAGGCGCGAGGATCGCCGACCTGGCGGCCAGGGTGCCGCCCCAGGGCCTGTGCGAGCTCATCGCGGCGGTGCAGGACGGCACGCTCGCCCCGAACACTGCGAAGGAGGTGTTCCAGGAGATGGCGGCGACGGGCAAGGGGGCGACCGCGCTCATCGCGGAGCGCGGCCTGCGGCAGATCTCCGACAGCGGGGAACTGGAAGCCGTCGTCCTCCGCATCCTCACGGAGAACCCGAAGGCCGTGGCCGACCTGCGGCAGGGGAAGAAGCAGGCCCTGGGGTTCCTCATGGGCCAGGTGATGAAGGCCACAGGGGGCAAGGCCAACCCGAAGGCCGTGGCCGGCCTGATCGGGAGAATGCTGCCCAAGGCCCCTTGACCGTTTGCAAAACCTGGGCATTGTGGTAACATGTTCATGGGGGGACGGTCCTCGCACCCGCAGGCGATGCGCGCAACCACAAGGAGCCGGTGATGCTACGACCGCAGACGCCACGCGACCGCCGCCAGGGCTTCACGCTGATGGAGCTCCTGATCGTCATCGCCCTGATCGCGCTGCTGGCGACCCTTCTCCTCCCTGTCCTGGAGACGGCCACCGCCCAGGGCCGCAAGGCCAGATGCCTCAGCAACGAGCGCCAGGGTTTCGTTGCCATGAAGACCTACAGCGTCGGCTTCGATAGCTGGTACCCCTCTCCCGCCTACCCGGACACCCAGCCGGACGGCACGGCCGCGAAGGACGACGCGGGGACGGCCGAGGCTGTAGACGTCAACGATGATGCGACGGGATGCTACTACCACGGCGACCGGAAGGATGTGGGCGAGGGCCTCTATTGGTACGCCTCCCACAACTGGCGCGGGAAGATTTCCACGTACCTCGGCGCCCGGCCCGGGGACGTGCCGGAGGCTCTCCGAACCGACCCACAATACCAAGGCGGCTACTTCGAGCGGAAGGACGAGAAGGCCTACGACGTGCTGAAGTGCACAGTCGTCTACGGCCCGCCGCCCTACACTTCTTACAAGGCGCAGTACTACGGCTTCAACGCCTACGTGGCCATGTACGTCCCCCAGCGGCTCCATTCGCCAAAGGGGGACATTGCGGCCGCCCACCCGGAGACGATCATGGACACGGCGAACACGCTGGCCATCGGCGAGAACTGGGACAGCCACTGGGCCGTGAAGCCGAAGACTCCGCGCACCGAGGGCGACTTCGAGAAGGTCACGGTGGAGGGCAAGGATATCTTCCGCGGCGAGGTCATCACGCGACACCGGGGCGCGGCCAACTGGGTCTACTTCGACGGCCACGGGGCCTCGCTGGACATCCAGCAGACCCACGACCGCCGGTGCTTCTTCTGGATCCCCGACAAGGAGCAGCCGACCCCCTGAGGCCGGCCGGGGCCGCCGACTGCCATGGACCACCTCAGTTGCGACCTCTGCGGCAAGGCCCTCCTGGCCGACGAGCCGGTCCGCTACCAGGTCCGCATCCAGGTCTACGCCGCCTACGACCCCCTCGAGCTGACCCCGGACGACCTCTCCCGCGACCACCGCGACGAAATCCACGCCCTCCTCGAGCGCCTCGCGGCCGCTGACCCCCGGGAGGTCGAGGAGAGCGTCTACAAGGAGCTCCACTTCGACCTGTGCATGGCCTGCCAGCGGCGCTACATATGCGCGCCGCTGCCCAGGCCCGCCGAGGCTGCTCCGGCGCCCTGAGGAACACTGGGGATGGACAAGAAAGAGGTCATCGTCGTCTTCGTCCTGGCCCTCCTGGTCCTCCTGGCGGCCACGGCGCGGCTATTCAGCACCCCCGTGCCGGCCTCGGGCAGCCAGACCAGGCCCGGCCCCCTGCGCGGCATCGCGCCCCTGCCCGGCAACAGGGACCCGGGCGACCGCCGCTCGGTCATACCGTTGTGGCCCACGCTGGCCAGGAACCTGTGGCCGGAGGACCCCGCGGCAGCACAGCTCCTCCACGCGGCGGAAACCATCGCCTCCGAGGGCCTCTTCGACGCCGCCATTGCCGCCTACAGGCGCTTCATCGAGCGCTTCCCCAGGGGCCATGCCGCTGAGTTCGCCCTCCTACGCGTCAGCCAGTGCTACACCCTGGCCCGGCGCTACCGCGACGCCATGGCGAGCTACGAGCTCTTCCTCACTCGCCACGCCGGCTCCGGCTACCGCCCCCTGGCCCTCCTGTGGTGCGCCGACGCCGAGGTCCGCCTGGGCTACCGGGAGCCTGCCCGCAAGCGACTCGAGGAAATCCTCAGCCGCCACCCCATGTCGGACTTCGCCGAGGGAGCAAAGACCCTCCTCGACGCCCTCAACAGCAGCCCGCCAGCCTCTCCCAAGCGCGAGCCCGAGGCCCCCACCTCCTGACCGCGCTTGACATGCCAGGCCGCCGCCAGTACTGTATGTGGCGCCGGAAATCCGATGGATGGTCCCGACCCCCCTCCCTCTCAGGGAGGGGGCAGGGCGAGGGTTGAGCGCCTGTCCAATCCCAGAGCCCCACCCTCACCCTGCCCTCTCCCCGGAAGGGAGAGGGGGAAGAGGGGCGACCTTCTCTGGACTGCGCTTTCGAGAGGAGAATGCGCGATGAGGAAGCTGACCGTGGCAGTGGCCCTGGTCGCGGGAACCGCCCTGGGTCAGGACGCCGTGATGGGCGACTGGCAGGGGACGTGGAAGTCGGCCAATGGCACGCAAGCGCCGCTCGTCGCCCAGGTGCTCGCCCTCGGTGATGGGGCCTACCAGGCCAACCTGCTCGACGAGTTCGACAAGCGCATCCCGCCCATCGCCGTCCTGGCGGGCAAGGAGGCCGACGGCAAGGCCGCCTTCACCGGCAAGGCCACCGAGGGAAAGCTCAAGGGCACCGACTGGGCGGGCACCGTCGAGGGCGAGAAGTTCGCCGGCGCCATCGCGGGCGAGCCGGGCGGCACCTTCGAGATGAAGAAGGTCGTCCGCCTCTCCCCCACCCTGGGCGCAAAGCCCCCCGAGGGCGCCACCGTCCTCTTCGACGGCTCCTGCCTCGACGAGTGGCAGACCCGCGACGGCAAGGACAGCCTCTGGAAGCTCCTGCCCGAGGAGAAGGCGATGGAGGTCAAGGGCAGCGGCGTCATCTCCCGAAAGAAGTTCGGCGACTGCCGGCTCCACGTCGAGTTCCGCACCCCCTTCATGCCCAAGGCCCGCGGCCAGGGCCGCGGCAACAGCGGCGTCTACCTCCAGGGACGCTACGAGGTCCAGGTCCTCGATAGCTACGGGTTGAAGGGCGAGAGCAACGAGTGCGGCGGCATCTACGGCTGCGGCAGGCCCATCGTCAACATGTGCGCCCCGCCCCTGGTGTGGCAGACCTACGACATCACCTTCACCGCTCCTCGCTTCGACGCCGAGGGCAAGAAGATCAGGAACGCCACGGTCACGGTCATCCACAACGGCGTCCTGGTCCAGGACAAGACCGAGGTCCCCAACCCCACCGCGGCCCACTGGGGCGGCGACATCAAGGAGCCGGGCGGCATCCACCTCCAGGACCATGGCAACCCCGTTCAGTACCGCAACATCTGGCTCGTCGAGACTAGGGGCGAGATGTAGGCGGCACCTTAGTGCTGTGGAGTTGGCCGTGGCGACGATCACCGTCTCGCTGCCTGATGATACCGCGAGGAGGTTGCGCGACCTCGCCAGCAGCCTGAACGTCACGCCCGAGGACCTCGTCCGCGCGAGCGTTGACGACCTTCTGTCCCGGCCCGAGGATACCTTCGAGCGTGCGGTAGAGCGGGTGCTGAGGAAGAACGCGGAACTCTACCGGCGGCTCGCGTGACGGCTCGCCCCGGCCCCTGTTGCGGGTGGCTCCCACAGACAGTCACACCGCCAATCGCGACACCGATGTTGGCGATCTGATAGCCGGCTCATAACAGCCTCGGTATCAATGACTTATGGCTGTGGGCAGGAAGGGGCGGCAAGGAAACCGTTGGCGATCTGATAGCTGCCCGACCTATCGGGAGGTGAGGATGACCACGGCGTCGGCGGGACACGCCACGGAGAGGCCCTGGCTGAGGTCGCCCTTCAACTCCCCCACGGGCACGGGGAAGCCGCCGCCATCCACTGGCGCGGAGGCCCGGCTGAAGAGGTAGTGGCGGAAGGTGAGGGGGCCACCACCCGGTACCCTCAGCTTGACCACTTCCTCGGCGCCGCCGCGATTCACGAGGCAGAATGTCCAGTCGAACGGATACTGCACCTTCCTCTCCGAGAAGCGGGCCGCGAGGACACGAGTGCGGGGGTTCGGCTGGGGCACACGGAAGACCGTGGAGCCGGGCGGCACGGTGCGGCACAGGAGCGCCCAGGGGTAGAACCAGGGCTTGAGGGCCATGCCCTCGGCCTTCGTCTTCCACATTCCCCAGTTGAAGCCCTTGTGGGAGGAGTCGTCAAGCATCCAGGCGGAGACCGCGGCGGCGCCGGAGCGAGCGGCCTGGACAGCGTAGTCTGCCATAAACACCCCGTAGTCATAGGTTTGGATGTTCGTGTTCGTGTGGGAGCTGACCATTCCCTCCCGCATGCCACACTCGCCGACCATGAAGAACTTCTCGTTGGCGGCTAGGTCGCGGGTGAGAGCGTAGTCCCACTGCTTGCGGAAGTAGGCCTCCAGGTCGCCCTTGAGGACTTCGGCCTGAGGGGCGTAACGATGTATCTCCCAGGCGCCAAAGCACTTAGCGAGCTGGTCCACCCCCCGCTGGTGCCAGGCGTCGTCGTGCGCCGCATCGGTGCCGACGAATGTGACCTTGAGCTTGCGGTCCGCCAGCACCTTCGCCACATTCTCCACCCCCTTCTTCCAGCGGTCCCAGCCCCCGCCCTCGTAGTTCGGCTCGTTTACCAGGATGAAGTGCTTGATGCAAGTGTAGCCCCGCTGGTTAGTTAGGTAGTCCAGATAGGTGCCGATGGCGTCGGCGTACTTCGGGTCGTCGTTCCCGCTGAAGCCTGGCACCTTGCACCAGGTGGCCACGCCCCAATCGGTCAAGAAAACCGTTATGCCTTCCTTCTGGCACGCATCCAGATGCCGATACAGGCTCTTCATATTGGGCGTCTCCCAATCGAACTTCCCATCGCCCTTCGTGCACCACCTCGCCTGGATCATCATTCGAACCAGCGGCAGCCTCATCCAGCGGATGCGCCCGACCACCTTAGCCCAGTCGTCCTCCGTCACGCCGAGTTGTAAGTTCGGCTCCACCCAGAAGTTAGGGTCCCACTCCGCCCCAAACCCCAGGAAGCGCTCGACGGCCGCGGCCCTGGGGTCTACGGCTATCGCGCCGGGCTGCTCCATTTTTTGCCCCGCAAACAAGAGGCAGGTGAAGCTCATCACCGCCGCGAAGGGGGCCGACCGTTCCATTGACGCCCTCTCACCTTCACACGGTCATGAAATAACCTCAATGCCGTACTGCTTGAAGCGTGGGTCCGTTGTGGCCACAGGCAGCTTCAGCAACTCGGCGCTGGCGATGATGAGGCGATCACAGGGGTCCTTGTGGATGGCGGGCAGCTCGGTCGCTCGGATGCACACATCGAGGCCGAGGGGGAGCACTGTCAGGCCGTGGTGTTCGAGGACGGTGGCGAACCACTCAGCCGGAAGGGCGGGCAACTCGAGCTTGCCCTTGCGGCACTTGATGCCCACCTCGAAGCCCGAGATGGCGGAGACGTAGACGACGGGTGCGGCGTCGATTCTTCGAGCAGCCGCCTTCGACAGCTTTCCACCCCCGCCCGCCAACCACAGCAACGCGCACGTGTCCAGGATCACTTCGCATCCTCCGGCCACTCATCTTCAGTGAGCGGCTCGGTCGGGTCATACTTGATCCTGATTCGGCTCATGACCGGGTGAGGCTTGAGGCGGCTGCGCTTGCGGTGCGGCACGAGCTCGGCGACGGGTTTCCCGCGTCGGCACACCAGGAACGACTCCCCCGTCGCCTCAATATCGGCCAGCACGGCCGACAGCCCCGTCTTGGCCTCATGCACGTTCAGCGTCTTCATGGCGTCTCTCCTGTGGCCTATATTAGTCTAGTCAACTTAATCCATTCTGTCAAGCATGCCCGCCCCCGCGTCTCTTCCAGAGGGCGCAGCGCGCGCCCCACACATTGTCCACAGTGTCCACCATGTCCACCGTGCCCGCCGGCTTCGTCACGGCGCTCCGGCCTCACAGCTTGATCTGCGGATGGCTGAAGCGCAGGGCGTCCATCGAGTGGTAGGTGGCGACCTCGGTGATGATGGCTCCCTCGGGGCCGGCCTTGACCCAGTGGCGCTTCTCGGCGACCTCGAGCTTGACGACTTCGCCCGGCCTCACGAGCTTCTCGGTGCGGGCCTTCGCGCACTCCTTGTGGCTCGGCGGGATGCGCTCGTCCACGCCCGGGGTCGGCTCGCCTTCCGAGTAGAAGAGGGCCTCGCCGTGGCGGACGAGCCATGCCTCCATCTTGGGGGCGACCTTGTCGGTCTTCACGTGGTAGTGCTCGGGGATCATCTGGCCAGGGAGCAGCCAGATGTCGTGGAGCAGGTAGTCGTCGCGCTCGTTGTTGATGTAGAAGATGCCGCCCATGCCGACCTCTGTGAACTTGCCGAGGGCGAAGTCCAGGACCCAGAAGGCGTCGGTCTTGAGCACGGGCATGATGGGGAACCCGTGGAACTCCATCAGCTCGTAGTAGGCGGTCTTGGCCTTGACGGCGTCGAACTTGCCGTCAGCGCCGTAGAAGTCCTCGTTCTTATACTGCATCACCCGGTGCCTTGGCGGCGGACCCAGGACGGTGTCTTTGTCCTCCCCACAGCCGCTGCCGATGATGGGCACGGCGGCGCCGGCCAGGACGCCCCCGAGCAACCTACGCCTTGTCATCTCGCTCACTTCTTCGCTCCTTTCAGGTCGTTGTACATCTGGAACGCCTTGTCGGGCTTGAGGCCGTCGTGGACGACGGCTCGGATGGCGGCGGCCATGGCGGGCGGGCTGTCGGCTAGGAAGATGTTTCGGCCCATGTCAACCCCCACGGCGCCCTGGTCAATGGCCTTGTAGGCCATCGCAAGGGCCTCGGCCTCGGGCAGCTTCTTGCCGCCCGCGATGACCACCGGGATAGGCGTGCCGGCCACCACCTCGTCAAAGCCCGGCTCGCAGTAATAGGTCTTATTGAAGTGCGCGCCCAGCTCGGCGATCACGCGGCCTGCGAGGCCGAGGTAGCGGGCGTCGCGCACCAGCTCGCGGCCGACGGCGGTGACGCCAAGGGTGGGCACGCCGTAGCGGTTGCCCTCGTTGACGAGGTGGCAAAGGTTGGCCAGGCTCTCCTTCTCGAACGGCCCGCCGACGTAGCACTGGCAGGTGACGGCGGCGGCGTTGAAGCGGAGAGCGTCCTCCAGCGTCACGCCGATCACCTCGTTGGAAAGCTCCTTGAGGATGGTGGCCCCGGCGGATGAGCGGAGGACGACCGGCTTGTTGACTTCGGGCGGGATGCAGGTCTTGAGCGCCCCGCGGGTGCACATCAGGCAGTCCACGTGCGGGATGAGCGGCGGGATAGCGAGGTCCATGCGTTCGATGCCCGAAGTTGGCCCCATAATGTAGCCGTGGTCGAAGGCCAGCATCACGGTCCTGCCGTCCTTGGGGTCGAAGACGCGGGCGAGGCGGTTCTTCATCCCCCAGTCGAGATGCGCGGAGCCCTTGAGGAAGAACCCTGGCGTCTCGAACGGCACATCCACAAAGAAATCCTTCGCCTTGTCCTCTGATTTCACCTGTGCGTCGGGCATTCTGGCGGCCTCCTACATGCCTCCCAGCATGCATTACACAGCGGTCACAGGCTGCCGCTGCTCAGCGAAAAACTCCTTGGCACGGTCCACTACTCTCTTGAGTACGTAGAGGTCGTCCTGGCTCGCGTCGGCCAAAGACAGCTTCGCCTTGATTTCGGCCCATGGCAGCTCTCCGTAGAGCTGGCCTATAGCCACGTTGAGAAACGCAGCAGTCAGGCTCTCAACGCCACTGAAAGACAAACAGACCTTTCTGCCAAGGCGAAGCTCGGCGAGGATTGCATCATGCAACTTCTGCCCATCATCCGAGAAGAAGCACAGGCTACTCCCGACAACGTCCACGATTCGCAGTCCGGTCTGGTCATCCACGTGGCAGACTCCCGAGACATCTCCGGCGCGGCTACCATCCAGTAGCCGGAGTCCGCGCCCCCACCGACCTTGTGTCGGTGGGGCGGAGGATTGGAAGCTACGCCGAGCGGCTCTCACCCTTTTCCCCCTCTCCACCCGTGGAGAGGGGGAAAGGGGGTGAGGCGACCCACCGCGGTAGCTGCCAATCATCGTCCCACTGGGACAAGCCCAGTGGTGACGAGTGGCCATCCCCGGCGCCGGCGCCGTAGTTGTCAGTCATCGCCCCACTGGGACAAGCCCAGTGGTGACGCAGTCTCACTCGGCCGCGGCAGCAGCAAACCCCTTGAAAATGAGCGAGACCGAGGTCGCGCCTGGGTCCTGGTGGCCGATGGTGCGGTCGCCGAGGTTTTTGGCGCGGCCGAACTTGGCCGGGAAGTTCTTGGTCGAGAGTGCGCCTTGCTCGGCGGCGGAGGCGGCGGCGGCGAGGGCGGCGGAGACGCTCTGGCCGCCATCGGCAGCGGCCCGCAACGCGGTGACGGCAGGGACGAGGGCGTCCATCATCGTCTTGTCGCCCACCCGCGCCTTGCTCTGAGCCTGAAGCGCGGCGAGGCCCGCGGCGAAGAGCGCGGCCAGGCTCTTCGCATCCACCGGCTTCTTGTCGGCCACGGCGTCGGACATGCCGAGGAAGAATGTGCCCAGGAGCGGCCCGGTCGCCCCGCCGTCCACGCCCATGATCGCCCAGCCGATGTCGTTGAGGACGCTCTTGAGGTCCTTCTTCTTGCAGGCGGCGATGGCTTGGTCCACGAGGCCCATGGCGCGGGCCATCGTGGTGCCGTGGTCGCCGTCGCCGCCGACAGAGTCGAGCTGGGAGAGCATGGCCTGGTTGGCCCGCACCTGCTCGACGGCGGCGCGGAGCATGGCGACGAGTTCTTTGTAGCCGACGGTGTCGAGCATCAGGCATTGTCCTCCGGGCGATAGAGGATGAATGGATGAGTGGATGGGTGGATGAATGTCAGAGGAAGCCACCTCTTTCATTCATCCATTCATCCAACCCTCCATTCATCCTCCTCCAGCGTCGCAGTTCCCTACTTGGTCATGGTCAGCGCCGGGCTGCTGCACGGGGCGTCCCAGAGGCGCAGCAGCTCGTCGTCCATGCGGGCGATGACCATCTGGAAGCCGCCCATTTCCTGGACGGTGAGGAACTCGCCGACGACGGCGCGGGCCATCTCGATGCCCTTGGCGTCGAGGATTTGCTTGCAGCGGCGCAGGACGATGTAGAGTTCCATCAGCGTGGTGGAGCCCGTGCCGTTGAGCATGAGGAGCACCTTCTCGCCCTGCTGAATCTTGCGGTCGGCCAGGAGCAGCGGGAGCATGATGTCGGCGGTCTCGTCGGCGGTCTTGAGCTTCATGGCCCCGCCGCCGGCTTCGCCGTGCTGGCCCATGCCGACGTTCATCTCGTCGTCGGGCATGGTGAAGATGGGCTGGCCGGTCGAGGGATGGGTGGCGGCGGAGACGGCGACGGCGAGGGTGGCCATGTTGTCCTGGACGCGCTGGGCGATAGCGAGGCAGTCGTCGAGCGAGCGGCCTTCCTCGGCTGCGGCGCCGGCGCACTTGGTGACGATGAGCGCGCCCGACAGGCCGCGGCGCTCGGCGGGGTCGGAGGCCGAAATGTCCTCGTGGGTGAGGATTTGCTTGACCTTGAGGCCCTCCTTCTCGACCATCTGCATCACGATGTTGGCCGTCATCACGTCGCCTGCGTGGTTGAGGACGATGAAGAGGACGCCGGCTTCACGGCCCTTGGCGGCCTTGCGGAGGGCGGCAATGACGCGGGGCGGGCCGGGCGCGGCGAAGATTTCGCCGGGCACCGAGATGTCGAGCATCCCCTTGCCCACCCAGCCGCTGAGGGCCGGCTCGTGGCCGCTGCCGCCGAGGGTGACGAGCGCGACCTTGCGCTTGTTCTTCGGCCGGGCGCGCACGATGAGCTTCTGCTTGCCCAGCTTGAGCTGCTTGGAGTGCGCAAGGCCCATGCCCTCGAGCAGCTCGCCCACCAGGTTCTCGGGCTTGTTGATGAACTTCTTCATTGGCACGGGTGTCTCCTTTTCCTACAGGGAGGATGAATGGATGATTGGATGAATGGATGGATGAAAGAAGCAGGCTCTTGTCGTCTGACATTCATCCATCCATCCACCCATCCAATCATCCTCCAACACTGTGGTGTCTCACTTCCCCATCTGCATCAGTTCCAGCAGCGCATCGCCTATCTTGATGAAGGCGATGGTCAGCTTGTCGCTCATGGCCGTGGGCGGGAGGACGATGTCAGCGCCCTTCACGGCGGCCTGAATGTCGTCCACGATGTACGCCGCGTGGGGGGTGGTCTGGATGGGCTTGGGCAGCGGGCAGCCCTTCTCGCAGCGGACGAACTCGATCTTGTAGGGGTTGCTCGCGGGGTCAGTGATGTAGACCTTGGCCCCTTCGAGATAGGTCTCGCCGGGCTGCTTCCTCTTCGTCGGCACGCCGAAGTGGGCGAATGTGGCCAAACCGGTTCCTCCTAACTGTGGTGGACTTGCGACGGGACACCTATTCTGTCAATTCCCCCCGCGGCTGTCAACCGCGGATCGCGTGGCGGGACGGAGCTCGGTGGCGAACATGGCTGCAACCATCAGGAGCGCGCCGAGTAGCTGGAGCGCGGTCAGGCTGTCCCCCGCCAGCACGCAGCCGAAGAAGGCGGCGAAGAGGGGTTCCATGAGCAGGATCATGGCGACTTGCATGGCGGGAAGCCGCTGCTGGACAAAGGTCTGGACGTAGAAGGCGGCCGCCGTGGCCAGGAAGGCGGTGATGAGGATGGCGGGCCACACGGCGCGGGAGGGCCAGGCGAGCGGCTCCGAAAGGGGCCACGCGGCCAGGAACACAAGCGTGGCCGCCCCCAATTGCCCCAGAGCTAGGACGCCGGTGTCGTGGCCTCGCGCATAGCGGCCCAGGAGAGCCACGTGGAGGCCGAAGCAGGCGGCGCAGCCGAGCGTGAGGACATCCCCCACCGACACGCCCCCGGGCGCCGCGCCCGATAGCAGGCCAAGTCCTAGCACCGCCACGCCAATGGCGCCCCACACTACGGCATCGGTGCGGATGCCGAACAGAAGCCGACTAGCGATGGGGACGAAGACCACGGTTAGCCCGGTGATGATGCCCGAGATGCTCGACGTGGTGTCGCGGAGGCCAAAGGTCTGAAGCAGGTATGCTGCGGCGAGAACGAGGCCGATCCCTGCCCCGGCCGCGAGGGAGCGCCACCTCGCCCGTCGGAGCGCGAATGGCGCAATGGCCGCCGACGCGATGGCGTAGCGCACGGCCAGGAACGACGCGACGCCGCAGGCGGCGACCGCGTCCTTCACCGCCACAAAGGTCCAGCCCCAGACGGCGACGACCGCCAGCAGCAGGAGCGAGAGCGCGAGACGCTTCATCGGCCGTAGCGTTCCAAGGGCGTGTTGCCCGATTGCGCGTGCGGAGAGGAGCAGGTTCGTAGTGCGGCCTTCAGGCCGTACGGATACGGGCTGAAGCCCGCACTACAAACACGCACGCCCCGCTCTGGGACTTGGGCACCACGCCCTCAAGGCTTGAGGAACCAGGGACGGGCAACCGGGTCGGCCTTCAGGAAGTCCCAATACTTGCGGACGAAGATGTCGCGGGCCTTCGGGGCCGGGTGAACGCCGTCGGTGAAGTAGCCCTTGTCCCACGTGTTGTCCCAGATGTAAGGCCCCCACTGGAGCCAGGGGAGGCGGCGGGGCTTGTCAGGCTTGCCCTCGAAGGCGGTGCCCTCTTCGCCCTTCATCTGGGCCTCGATGAGCCACTTGAAGGCGAATGCCTCGCGCCAGACGTGTGGCTCGAAGCCCGTGAAGTGGCGGAAGCCGTCGGCCGTGAGGTAGGCGAGCCGCAGGTTGGGATAGGTCTTGACGCAGTGCTCCAGGACGGCGGCCATGTCGCGCTGCATCTGCTGCATCGTCTCGGGGAAGGGGCCTGGCGGCATCCCGCCGCGGTTCCCCGCCCCGTGCCAGGTGGTGTGGAGAAAGAGCACCTGGACCTGTTTGGGCGAGTAGCCTGGGCGTTCGAGCATCTTCGCCGCCCTGTCCCACACGGGGCCTTTGAGCTGGCGAAGCTGCGGCATCTGCTGCCCCCCGACCGCCGCGTTGAGGAGCTCGAAGCGGGGGTGAAGCTCGGCCGCGTGCTCCCGCAGCGCGGCCTGGAGGGCCGAGAAGTACATGCTGCAATTCGAGTGGCCGAAGACGAGGGCCAGGATTCGCCCCTCCCTCTCATCCACCTCGCCTGCGGCATTGAGCGGCTTGATCTGCGCAGCGATTCGCACGCCCTGCTTCTGATGGGCCTCGGGAATCTCGTTCTTCCCGCCAGGATACAGCCCCACCTCGAACTTGTCGAGATACATCCCCCCCGCCGTGAACGGCTTGAGCGTGGAGGGGTCGAACGCCTCCGCCGCCCAGACAACCTGCGCCGCGGTGAGCACGACGGCGAGCGCCACAAGCGTCTCTGCTCTCATCGCTCTTCTCCTGTACCCCAACCCCGAAAACCGAACACCGAACACCTGTCACAGGACGTGGGTGTCAGATCTCTATTTTTGAATTATTCGGCTCATCGCGGATCGGCGAATAATTCAAAAATAAAGATTTGACACCTCCTCTCAGTCGCGCCGCGCGAGCTCCAGCATGAAGCGGGCGTGCTCAATGTCTGGCATAGAGCACCTTGCCCTCGCGCAACGCTCGGCCAATGACGTGGTTCAGGGAGTTCCGCCACCGCTCCACCTCATCGCGGCTGAAGACCAAGACGTCGAGGGGCACGCGGAACTCCCAAAGCGCCTCACGGATCCTGCTGCTCTCGCGCCGGCGGCTGCGCCCCTGGCCAAATGCCTCTCGCTCCACGACCATCAGGTCCACGTCCGATGCCGCCGTGTCATCTCCCCGGGCCAACGACCCGAAGAGGATGATCTCCTCCGGCTCGACTTCGCGCACAATGGCGCTCACTATGCCCTCAAGGGAGCCCCTTGAAATCTTCTGCACGCCGTCATCTCCTGCCCATAAGGCCCACGGCAGGGCAGTGCCTCGACAAAAGCATTGGTAACACTTCAGCCGAATGAAGTGGAGAGCCAACCGTCACCCTCAGATGGCGCGCCGAGTTCGGAGTGCGGGCTTTAGCCCGTATCTGGGGCGCAGGATACGGCCTGAAGGCCGCACTCCAAACCTCCACTTCATTCGGCTGAAGTGTTAC
>VGYV01000184.1 GCA_016872855.1 Planctomycetota bacterium | reverse complement strand
AGGGTGACGGACCCGAATTCGCCGGTCCTGGCGAGCTTGACGAGGTTGTCGGCGGAGTCGTGGAAGCTGAAGCGGATGTGGCGGACGAGGCCCTGGGCTTTCGCCTTCTGCATCCAGGCGAGCTGGCCGTCGGGGCCGGCCACGTGTTCCTCGAATGCCTTCCAGTTGAGGCCGTGGAAGTTGTAGATGTCGATGGCGCCCACCCTGAGGCGTTGCAGCGAGTCCTCGAGGTTCTTCCACCAGGGTCGGTCGTCGCGCTTGTTGTAGTGGGGGTTCTTGGTCGAGACGACGATGCGGTCGCGCCAGCCTTCGAGGGCCTCGCCGACGGCGCGCTGGCTGTCCTGGTTGCAGTAGCCGACGGCGGTGTCAACGTAGTTCACGCCGGCCTCGAAGGCGCGGTGGATCATCGGGATGGCCTTCTCGCGGTCCACCCTGTCGCCCTTCATCGGCAGGCGCATGGCCCCGAAGCCCAGGCGCGACACCTTCAGTCCCGTCCTGCCAAGGATCGCGTATTGCATCGCCGCGCGGCCTCCTCTCCTGCGGCCATCTTACCCCTCAAGCCGCCGTTGCGCAAACGCCCTTTGCCGATTAGAATGCTTCCGACGCATTCAGGAGAGCCAACCATGCGCGCCGCACGCCTCTCGCGTCGCCGTTTCCTTCAGAGCAGCGGCTCTGCCCTGGCGTTGGCCGCCGCGCCTCGCGCGTCTGCTGCACAAGCGAAGGGGAAGCCAATGTCGGATGCTCCCGCCCCGGTCCGGGCCATCACCCAAGGACCGAAGTTCCACTGGTTCGCCTACTACGACAAACTCCAATGCGACCCCACGGGCCGCTACTGCCTGGGGATGGAGGTGGACTTCGAGCACCGCTCGCCGAAGCCCGACGACGTGATCAAGGTGGGGATGATTGACCTTCAGGATGGTGACCGCTGGGCGGGGCTGGGCGAGAGCCGCGCCTGGTGCTGGCAGCAGGGCTGCATGCTCCAGTGGCTCCCAGGCGCGAAGAGCGAGGTCATCTAGAACGACCGGGACGGGGACCGCTTCTGCTGCCACATCCTCGACGTCGTGAGCCGCAAGAGGCGGACGATTCCCCACCCCATCTACACGGTCAGCCCGAACGCGAAGATCGCGGTGGCCCCCGACTTCCGCCGCATCAACGACTGCCGCCCCGGCTACGGCTACTGCGGCCTGCCCGACCCACACAAGGGCGACCTGGCGCCGAAGGATGCCGGCATCTGGCGCATTGACCTCGCCGCGGGCAAGCAGGAGCTGATCATCTCCGTCGCCGACATCGGGGCGCTCCCCCACGCCCCAGCCCCGCCGCCGGGCGCCAAGCAGTGGTTCAACCACCTGCTGTTCAACCAGGACGGCTCGCGCTTCATCTTCCTGCATCGCTGGTGGAGTGCTGACCGCCGCAGCCTCGTCACCCGCATGTACACCGCCACGCCCGAAGGGAAGGACATCCATTTCGTCGTCGGCGGCCTCGCCTCCCACTTCATCTGGCGCGACCCCACCCACATCCTCGTCTGGGCCGGCCATGCCTCACATGGCAACTGCTTCTACCTCTTCGAGGACAAGACGGCCAATGCCGAGCCCATCGGCAAAGGCGTGATGACTGCCGACGGCCACTGCTCCTACCTGCCGAACAAGGACTGGATCGTCAACGACCGTTATCCTGGTGCCGACCGCAAGCGGCCCGTCTATCTCTACCACGTGCCGACGGGCAAGGTCATCGTCCTGGGCCACTTCTACGCCGCGAAGGGCTACGACGGCGAATGGCGTTGCGACACCCACCCCCGCTACAGCCCCGACGGCCGCTGGCTCTGCATAGACAGCGTGCACGAGGAGAAGGGGCGGCAGCTCTACCTCATCGCCATCGGCGCGATCCTCGACAACCCGCCGAAAGCGGAGGAGAGGTAGCCCGCGGAACACGCGGAAAGGCGCGGAAGAGGAGGGTGCGGCAACAGTGCAGAGGGGCGGCGCTTGCGCGTGGGCTTCTCGACGTGTTCGCCCTCAGGAGGAGACAACGCATCGTGTTGGGTCCGCCGCGGGCTACGGGAAGGTCCTGACGCGGTACTGCCGAATCAGGGGATCGTCGGTCATTAGGGTGAGGTTGTCATGGCGGGCCTGGGCGATCAGCATGCGGTCGAAGGGATCCTTGTGAACGCTTTCGAGCGATGCAAGCGCAAGTGTGTGTGCGATGGTGATCGGCAGGGGCTCGACGCGATGGCGCCGGAGTCCTCTCGCAATGAACGCTTCGGCGCCAGAAGGGAGCCTGAGCTTCCCGAGGCGGGACTTGATCATCATCTCCCACGTGCTGGCAGCGCTCAGGTAGAGTTGGTTCGCTGGGTCCACGATGGCTTCCAGCATGTCAGCAGGCAGCTTCGGATCCTCGATGGCCCACCAGATGAACACGTGGGTGTCGAGGAGATACCTCACTTGTAGAACTCCTCGGCTTCCTTCTCGTCGAGTGGCTTATGGAAGTCGTCAGAGACCCAAATCTTGCCCTTGGCCCAGCCGGGGCGCCGCGGTTGCCGAGTCTCCTGCGGCGCGCTCGCCGCATCCTGTCCCTCGGGCTCGACGAGGATGATGACCTCCACGTCCCTATTGGTCAGCGCCTCGAGGCCGCCGATCTCAAGTGTGCCGGAGTCAAGATGCTTCCTGAGCCGCAACGCTTCCATGTTCTGCCTCCTGGGCCGCAAAGCCCTCGCACATTCCTGACGCTAGTATCATATGCCGTTTGCGCCGGTACGTCAAGGCATGCGGCAAGTCGTCCTTGCTTGTGACGGGCTTGCCGAGGGCCACATTCCGTGTGCCTTTGGGCGCGAGGAAGGGTGGCCGCGGCCGACCCGACGGCTTCTCGATGTGCTCGGTGAGCTTGATCGGGTAGGGGCGCATGAGCACCGGCAGAGGGAGCTCGATCTTCACAGGCTCGAGTTCCTCCTCCTTCGCCTCCCCGCCCAAGCAGAGGGTTGGCGCAGCGCATAGCGCGAGGCATACTGGCAAGAGCGCGGCGAATCGGGCTATCCGGGAGAGCAAGGAGGCTCCTCCCAGGCAAGATAACCTCCCGCGGGTATTGGAACCCGCGGGAGGTAAGAGTCAATCCACCGGCCCCGGGCGGATGATGCGCGGGGCGGTCTTGATGCGGGGGCGGATGGCGAGCCAGTCCACGCCCTGGAAGACGGGATCGTCAATCGCTCGGACCTCTTCGTCGCCGAGGTAAGGGCACATGGCGTCCACCCACAGGATCAGGCGGAGGAGGTCGTCGGGCGGGAGCTTGACGCCGGAGTCCGCCACTCCGTGGCGGGAAGAATCCGCCTCGGAGAGGCGGGCTACGATGCCGTGCTTGCCGCTGGAGGCGATCTCGATGAGGCGGCTGCGGTAGGAGAGCTTGGTCATGGGGGGCGGCGTCTCGTAGCCGCGTGGGTCGCGCTGGTGGTAGCCTTCGACCATGAGCATGTCGGCGATGCCGAAGCCGGGCGGAGGGTTCTTGGGTGGCACATATGGGGCGCCCCAGGACGGCCGGCCGATGAAGAGCCAATACGTTTCGTCGAAGCCGAGGCCGCCGGGGCGGGGGGTCATGTCCACCTTCGCCCGCCCCTTGCCCTCGCCCGTGTGGCACTTGGCGCAGTGCCGGTCGAGGACGGGGCGGATGTAGCGCTCCCAGCTCACCGTGTCGCTGCCCCACGGTGGGGGTATGATGTTGCTCGGCTCGCGGCCCAGCACCTTGTACCCATCTCCGCTCACAGGGCCCAACCCTCCCCCTGCCCCCTCCCTGAGAGGGAGGGGGGTGCTTTGACCCCTCTCCCTTCCAGGGAGAGGGTAGGGTGAGGGTTGGACTTCAGGGCCGCGGCGGGCGCCCAACCCTCCCACTACCATCTCCCTGTAAGGGAGGGGGATGTAAGATGCTGCCCCCTCCCTGAGAGGGAGGGGGGTGTCGGGGGCGACGCTGTGGAGTTCGTGGCAGCCGAGGCAGCCGCGGCGCTCGCCGGGCATGACGTTGACGAAGCTGCGCATGGTCTGGAGCGCCCGTTGCCGCTCGTCGAGCAGTTGGAAGTGGAGCGGGATGCCGCTCGGGGCGTGAAAGCTCACCGAGCCGTCGGCCTCGATGGGCACGGTGCCCAGCACGCGCTTGACGCCCTCGGACTGGACGGCGGAGACGACGGGGCCTGTGGAGATGTAGGGGCGCTTGTGCCAGTAGGTGTAGGTCTTGTGCTCGATGGACAGCACGCGGAGGAAGCGTGCCTTGCCGCGCAGCACGTCGGGCGCGCCGCTGTAGACGTTGCCGCTATAGATCACACCGCCCTTGGGCGACGAGCGCTCCTCGCGGGTCGGCCACTCGACGCGGTCGTTGATAACCGGCGGCTTCAGCCGCGGCCGTACTGGAATGGCGTGGAAGATGTTGTTCACGCCCTCATAGATCAACTCGCGGTTGCCATCGGTGTCCATCAGGTAGAGGACGAACTTTCCCCCTCGATTGGCCGAAACGAGGAAATCCCTCTCGCTCAGGGGGTAGGGCGAGTAGTAGGCGGCGTAGTTCCCGCTGCGGTGGTAGCTCGGCGACTCGATGGGGTCAACGGGGCCATTGCCCGACTCTGGCCAGGCCACGTCGGCGGTCACTTTGGTGAGGCCGGCGGGGAAGTTGAAGCCGTCGCCCGGCGTGATGATGCCCACGGAGCCGCTGAACCAGTTGTGGTGTGCGGAGCCTGTGAACATCACGCGGCGGGAGCCTGGGATGCTGCGGGCGTCCTTCAGGAGGTCGGGCCACACGCTCTGGTTGCCCCAGAGGGTGCTCACGTGGGTGCCGTCGGGGTTCACGGTCCAGAGGCCCTGGGCGCGCCAGAGGGGCTTGTCGGTGTACTCCCAGCGGGTGTAGACAATGCGGCCGTCGTTCATCACCGAGGGCAGGTAGTCGGGCTCGTTGTTGGCCGAGATGAGATAGATGTTCCGCCCGTCGCGGTTGCAGCGGGCGAGGACGTAGGCGTTGGTGGGGGGCATGCAGCGGACGTATGTGTGGCCCCGCGTGGTCGAGAAGATGATGTGCTCGCCGTCGGGCAGGTAGATAGGGTCGAAGTCGTCGTAGATGCCGTCCGTGAGCTGCCGCAGGCCCGAGCCGTCCACGCTGATCTCATAGAGGTGGAACGACTTTTCGTTGTGGGGCTTGAAGCAGAAGAGCACTCGCTGAGCATCGAACGAGAGGTCTGGCCGCCAGAAGGAGCCGTGGATTGGAGGACCGCCTAAAGGCGGGACTCCGAACGGGGGGGGCTGGGGCATCAGTTGGGTGAGCTTGCCGTCGGGCGAGAGACCGTCCAGCATAAGCAGCCGGCCGCCGGGCACGGCCATGTAGCCGAGGCGGTGGCGTGTCTCGTGCGGCCATTCCGAGCCGGCCGGGAAGGGCATGTCCACGAAGAGCACCTTCGTGAAATCCACGATGGGGTTCTTCAGGGCGATGCGGCGCTTGATCTCCCGCACCTTGAAGTAAACATCGCGGCTCGGCGCGTTGAGTTGCTCCTCGACGGCAGCTAGCTCGGCCAGTCCCTCGCCTGTTTGGAGTCCCGCCTTCAGGCGGTCTTCTCTCTGTATCCTCTCGGCCAAGGCGCGCGTCCGGGCGATCTCGCTCTTGATGCGCTCCAGCGTGGGATTGCCGTCGGCTTGGTGGAGCCAGTCCCGCTCAAGTGCTTGCCGTGCCTCATCAGCCGTGAGGTTGCGGGTCTCAGGCGTTGAGGGCTTCACGTAGGGGGCGACGGCCTCCTGGACGTGTGGGCGGAGCGTCACCCGCCTCGCTGCCTCCATCATCACCTCGATCCAGTCGGGCGAGAAGGCAGCGGCATCGCCCTGGGCCTTCAGGGCCTCGAACTTCCTCTCGATAGCCTCGGCCTCCTTCCAGCGGGCGAGGTCCTCGGGCGACTGACGCTTCCACTGGGCGTCGGTGAGGGGCTTGTACTCCACCATCATCTCGACCAGGCGGCCCACCTCGCGGAGGTTGAAGCTGTTGCCCCTGGCCACCACGTAGTCCACTGGGCTGATGCCGGTGGCGGCCATGAACCGGTCGAAGTCGTCGGGGAACGCGGCCTTGAGCCGCAGGCGGGTGGCGGCGAGGAGCTTGGGCGCGGCAGGGATGCCCTTCTCGACGAACCGGCGGCGCGAGGCCGCGAGGGTCTCGGCAAGGGTCTTGCCCGTGGTGAAGAATGCCTGGAGGTCGGCCTCGGCGTCGCGGTGGAACTTCTCCTGCGCCTTCAGGCCGCTCTTGTAGAGCGTCGCCACCTCGTCCGCGGTCAGGGCGTCCTGGTAGATGCGCAAGTCGTCCATCGCGCCCTGGAAGCACTCGCCGCCGTTGGAAGAGCCGATGCAGCCAGGAGCGGTGCCGCCTGCCGCGAGGGCGCCGGGCCGCTCCAGCGAGCCGATCTCGCGGCCGTCGAGATAGACCCGCATCGTCTTGCCATCGAATGTCGCGGCGGCGTGGTGCCAGGCGCCGTCGAGCACCTGGGCGGGCTTCATCGGGGCGTCGCACTCGGCGTAGCCGCCCACGTTGAGGCCCAGCGACAGCACAGTGCCGAACTCCTGGAACGAGAAGAGCACGCGGCGGTCGCCGTCCTCCTTGCGGAAGATCTCGCGGTAGCGCTCCTTGTCGAGCGTCACGGGCAGCACCCAGGCGCTCAGCGAGAGCTTCTGCACGCCGGCAAAGTCGGGCTTGCCCGCCACGCCGAGCATGTGGTGGCCGGCAAGGTGGATGGCCGAGCCGTAGACCCCCTCGACGCGCGGGAACCTCCCCTGCCCGCCGAGGGGCGAGGCATCGAGGCCATTCCCGCTCGAATCGCGGGCAACCGCCTCCGAATCCTCGTCAAACGCCCAGTGCGCCAGCAACGGCTTGGCAATCGCCGGCAGCTCGGCGGCTGGGGGCACCGGGACCGTGCCTGCTTTGGCAAGCGAGAGCAAGGCACAGGCCAAGCACAAGGGGGTGAGCCAACTTGGAGGGACCATTGAGACCGGCGGCCTCCTCACCAGAGGGGCATGGCCCCATGTCTGATCTTGGCGATCTCGATTGCCCCACCCTTGAGCCGGTAGATGACCCGATAGGCACGACAGAAGACTTCGCGGATGTTCTCATCCTCGTACTCAGGCACAATCCGGCCAAGCTTGGGGAAGCGCTCAAGCGGCCTCACAACGGCCATGACTCTCCTCGCAAAGACGGACGCATAGGTCTGCGACTCCCTGCTCATGCGCGCGCAGATCTCTTCGAGGTCGCGAGCAGCCGTGGGGGACCACCTGATCATCGCCGGAGCCACTTCTCAAGTCGGGCCTCAACCTCCTCGTGCGGGATGCCTTTCCCTTCGTCGAGTTCCCGAAGGCCGGCGTCTACCTCAAGCTTGAAGTAGATCTCTTCCAGGATGTCATCGAAGGTGGCATCGTCGGGAAGGGTTTGGACCAGGTTCAGCACTTGCTCCTTGGGACTTGCCATCTGACGCCTCCGTTGTTGTTCGCTGGCCGATCCTGCGGTCAACACCTCCGCGCACATTATACGCGCCAGACCCCGGCTTTTCCAAATGGCGTGCGTGCACCAACCCCTCATCCGATCGCGCCAATCTCCGTGAGGAGCTTCTTGAACTCTTCGGCATTGACCGCGGCGTGACCGGCGTGGCAGTTGTTGAAGAAGATGTAGACGTTCTCGGCCTCGGAGCTGAGCTGCTGGACTTTGGGGAGCCACTCCTGAAGCTCGTCGCGGCGGTAGAGGTAGCTGTAGCGCTCCTTGCCGCCGCCCTCGTACCACTTGGAGGCGTCGCGGCTGTGGAAGCGGACGTAGGCCACTGGCGCCGTGGCGACCGCCAGGCGCGGCATGAGGCCGCGAATCGCCGGCTCGTCCACGCAGCAGAAGCCGAGCTTCTTCGCCCGCAGAAAGCCAAACACAGCCTCGTTCGCCCACGCGGCGTTTCGGAACTCCACGACGAGCGGGTCGTGCGGGAAATCCTCGGGCAGCGCCGCCAGGTAGGCCCGCGTCCGCTCAGTGTTGCGGAACGAGTAGGGGAACTGGCACAGGATGCCCGCCAGCCGCCCCGCCTCGCGGGCGGGCTCGAGCGCCTCGTTGAACGCCCCGGCCACGGAGCGGTCCTGCTGATGCGTCGTCGCCTCGTTGGCCTTCACCCAGAAGGTGAAGCCCTGCGGTGTCTTCTTCACCATCGCCTCGATGGTGCGGAAGTTGGGCATGCGGTAGTAGGTGAAGTTCAACTCGACCGTCTTGAACCGCTCGGCATAGAAGGCCAGCTCGCCCCCCTTGGGCAGGTCGTCCGGGTAGAATGTCCCCCTCCAGTCGGAATACTGGTATCCCGAAGTGCCGATGGCAACCACTGGCAGCATCCTCCGCGCGGAGGGGAAAAGGAGCGGTCGCTCGAGACATTATAGCGCATGGCTGCGGCAGCGCCACAGGCGGGAAGCCGAGGAGGGTATGGCCCGGAGTCATCGCGCCCCGGGCTCGAAGTGGCGCCGTACCCCGTTGCACTCACGCCCGAGTTATCCACGGGGCGGAGGGGGTTTGGACCCCTCTCCCCGCGCATGGAGCGGGGGGCCAGAGGGACGTAGCGGCAGCAGGGGGAGGAGCTACTGCCGCTGTTGCCGTGGCCCCCCATCGCAAGATCCTAAAAAGGCGCAACGGGCGTGCCGGGGGAAGCGCGGCCATTGCGGTCGCCATAAAGCCAATGCTCTCAGGCGGTTATGGACCGAGGATTGTGTGCCGTCGGAGGCGGCTCTCGGCAGTTCGGCTTCGGGGTGCGCCAAAACACACACGCCTGGCTCGCTCCTGCCGCGGCCGGCACCCAACCCATCTTCCCCCGCGTGGCTCGCGCTGGTATACTGGGAGCCGGCAGCAATCGGCCCCTACGCGGTGTCTAGCATGGTGTGTGGGAGTCACGGATGGATGCCTGCCCAGGCGGCGACCAGAAGGTTCCGGCGGATGCCGACCTGGTGCAGCAGGCCAGGGCAGGGCAGGAGCACGGCTTCGCGGCGCTCGTTCGCCGCTACCAGGGGCTCGTGGTGGCCCGAGCCTATGCCGTGCTCCACGACCGGGCGGACGCGGAGGACGCGGCCCAGGAGGCGTTTCTCAGGGCCTTCCGCTCGCTCGGCCAGTTGCGGGACCCCGCGGCCTTCGCGCCGTGGCTCCTTCAGGCCGTGGTGAACGTGGCGCGGCGGGCCGCCCGCCGTAGGGCTCGCCGGCCCGCCGCAGGGATCGAGGCCGAGCCGCCCGACCGCCGAGAGGCCCACCCGGAGGTGCTCGACGCGATTGCCACGCTGCCCGAGGGCTACCAGCAGGTGATCCATCTCCACTACTCGCAGGGCTGTTCCTGCGACGAGATCGCCCGCCTGCTCGGGCTCCAGGTCGGTTCCGTGACCTCGCGGCTCACGCGGGCACGGCAGATGCTCCGCAGGCTGCTCACCGAGAGCGCAGGTGACCGATGACGTGCAAGGACGTGGCCGAACAGCTTGACGCCTACGAGCTTGGGTGCCTGGAGGCCGCGCGCCGCGAGGGCATCGAGGCCCACCTGGCCTCGTGCGCCGCGTGCCGCGAGCGGCTGGCCGAGGTCCGCCGGGCCGACGCCGCCGTGCGTGCGGCCCTGGCGTGGGCCGAGCCGGCGACGGCGTTCGCCACCCGGATGGCCGGCCGGGCGCGGCGGCGCATCGTCCTGCGCAGAGGCGCGGCCGGCGCCGTCGCTGCCGCAGCGCTCGTGGGCCTCGGCATCGCGCTCCTCTCCGGCTCGCGCGGGCCGGCGGCCGACCGCGTGGCCGCTCCACCGCAGAAGCGCCCGGCCGAGCAAGCCCCTGCCTCCAGTGGAAGCCTCCTCGCAGGCGAAGTCTACGATGCCTATGGAGAATCGGCCCGCCGCCTCGTCCCGGGCCGCTCCTATGCCGCGGCAGAGCCCGTGGCGATGAGCGTTGGCGCCAACTCACTCCTCGTCATGGGCCGCGGCAGCCAGTTTGCCTCCGGGGCAAGCCAAGGGCCTGGCGGCCCGCGCGTGAGCCTCCTGGCGGGGAGCCTCGTGGGCCAGGTGGGCTCGCGCGGCAAGGAGCTGGCCATCGAGCTGGCCCCCGACCTGGGGGGCGCCATCGCGCGCACCAAGGGCTGCGAGTTCTACAGCGCCGGCTTCCCGGCGAACCGCCTCGCCGCGGGCGTGGCCTTTCCCGCAGGCTCCCTGGCCCATTGGCCCGAGGACATCCGGGTCCACGTCTTCACCGGCCATCTCGAGATTGACCTCGGAACCCAGAAGTTGTCCCTCGGCGCGGGCGACTCGGCGATCATCTCTGGCGGCGTGAGCGCGGGCACCGCCAGGACCCTCGGCGAGCGCGTCCGCGCGCTTCACGAGGCCCTGGGCGAGCGCCTGCTCGCGGAGTGGCAGCTCTACGCCAGCCTGTGCGACGGCTACGCGCGACGCCTCCTCCAGCTCCGTGCCATGGCCGAACGGGATGGCTTGCCCCACCTCGCCGAGCGGGTGGCGCTGGTGGAGGGCCTCCTGCGCGACCACACGGCGGCTCTGCGCCGGCTCGAGGGCCAGCACCCCCAGCTCATCGAGCTGGAGGCCGCGGAGGCCGAGCTCCGCCGCCTCGAGTTCCTGCACGACGAGGCCGACCACGCGCTCGAGCGGGTCCTCCTCCTCCTGGACGGCGCGGGCTGAGACTGCCCGGGACGACCCTAGCCGGTCGGGGCACCACCCGACCCCAACGAAAGGAGCGTGACCGATGAGGAAGATGCTGTGGCTTGCACTGGCCTTCGCCCTCGGCGCCCAGGCGGCCTTGGCCGGCGGCCCGCCGGGACGCCGCGAGGGCGACCGCCGTGAGGGTGACCGCCGTGAGGGCGACCGCCCGCGATTCGACATGTTCCGGGGCGGCGACTTCTCGGCCCCTCGCACGCGGGGCAACGCCTTCGACGCCCTGCGCCGCTACTTCGACCTCACGCCCGAGCAGCAGGCCGCCGTGGCCAAGCTCGATGAGCAGCGCGCCGCCGACGAGCGCGAGGCCATGACCGCACTCGCAAAGAGTCTCGACAAGAAGTACGCCGCCCTCATCGTCGAGGCCCTCCCGGCCGACCAGAAGGCCAAGTACGAACAGGTCCTCGCCGCCCTCGCCGCGCGCGACGAGGCCCGCGATGCCGCCGAGAAGGAGTTCCGGGCCGTCCTCGACAAGGCACGCGCTGACCAGGGCATGGCTGCTGCCGCCCCACGAAGAGGACCAGCCTTCTTCGGCACCGGCCTGCCCAACGGCAAGACCGACATCGTCCGCCAGTACATCAACCTCACCGAGCAGCAGCGCGGCGCCGTGGACGGCATCCAGCGCGACACCTGGGGCAACATCCGCGAGCAGATGGACCGCCTGCCGCGCGCCGACTGGCGCGATCCCAAAGCCGCCGACGCTAGGCGCAAGCTCCGCGAGCAGCTCGAGGCCCAGGCCGCCGAGGCCATGCTCCTCCTCCTCAACGACGAGCAGAAGAAAGCCTATCAAACCGCGGCCGCGGCACTCGACACCTACGACAAGAAGGTGACCGAGGCCGACGACGCCTGCGAGAAGAAGCTCATCGAGCTAGTCGGCGCCGAGAAGGCCAAGGCCATGCGGGCCGGCTGGTGGCAGTTCCCACCCATCGTCCAGCCCGGCGGCCCCCCGCCCAAGGGCGGCGAGGCCCCCAAGGCCACCGAGTTCTAGCTCTCGGCGGGCCAGCCCGCCCCCGGCTTAGCCCGCCACGAATCCCCCGCCCGGACCCTCCCGGCGGGGGATTCTCATGTGGCTCGGCGCCGCTCGTGCGGCACGCAGCATGTTTGGAGACGTGTACATGTGTGCAAGCATGCTCATCGCCACGGTCCACCCATCTACTCGCTGTCGGCAGCGGCGCCGCGTGTCGCGCTTGACCCGTCGGGCGGCAAGGGGTAGCATGCCACGACGAATGGAGACGTGGCCCACAGTCCCTGCGAAGGAGACAGCTCAATGCGCAAGACCGTGCGGCTTCTCGCGGCGTGCGCGCTCGCGATCAGCAGAACCGGCGCGGCAGCGGACCCCGAAGGCACGGGGCGGCTCGACTTCCACGGCTACGCGCAGTGCGTGAAGCTCGAGAACAGCCAGTGCCGCGTCGTGCTCGGCCACCACTGCGGCGGCCGCGTGCTCGAGTATGCGCTCAAGGGCGCCAATGTAATGGCCCTTCACCCCGACGCGGCGGGCAAGGTGTACGACCCCGCGGCGAAGAAGGGCGGCGCGGCCGACGGCGGCCGCTGCGACATCGGACCCGAGAACACCATCCCCCCGCACCCCGACCTCTGGGTCGGCCCCTGGGAGGCCGAGGTCACCGGCCCCCGCGCCGCACGCCTCACCAGCGTGCGGGACAAGGCGACGGGCGTCCAACTCGTCCGCGACTTCGTCCTCGACAAGGCCACCACCCACCTGCGCTTCACGCAGACGATCAGAAACGTCTCCGACGATGCGAAGCACTGGTGCCATTGGAGCCGCACGTTCGCCCCCGGCGGCGGCATCGTCGTCATCCCACTCAGCCCCGCCAGCCGCTTCCCGAAACACTACGTCATGTACGGCGGCGGCCACACGATCATGTACCAGCCGCAGGACCCGAACATCGTCACGCGCGACGGCTGCCTGCTCATCACCGGCACGCCCGCCCAGCCGAAGCTGGGGATGGACAGCGCCATCGGCTGGCTCGCCTACGTGATGAAGAACGGCCTGGTGTTTGTCAAGCGCTTCCCCGTCTACCCCGACCGCGCGTACAACGAGATGGCGGCGCTGACGATCTCGATCTGGTACTTCAAGGACGAGCTGTGCGAGCTGGAGCCGATCGGTCCGAGAAACAACATCGCCCCGGGCGAATCGGCCTCCTTCACCGAGGACTGGTGGATCCTCCCGCACAAGTACCCGCAGGACCCGTCCACCCTCGACCTGTCCAGGCTCAAGGCGCAAGTGGAGAGGGACGCCCGGTAAGAGCAGGAGGATGCCATGCGAACCCTGTGTAAGGTGGCCGCGTTGGTGGGGGTTTGCTGGTCGGCGGGGTCTGCCGCCGAGCGGCAGGTGAGCCTCGAGGCGGCCGTGAAACAGGTCAAACGCCTCGGGAGGATCGAGTTCACCATCACGACCAACGTCGCGGCGGGGAACCCCTACGACGCGGCGGAGATTGACGTGTCGGTCGAGCTGGCCGCGCCAAGCGGCAAGAAGCTGGCCTACCCCGCCTTCTGGTTCCAGTCGGTCGAGCGCGAGCAGCGGCAGCACAGCGGCCGCCAGACCGAATGGCTCTATCCGAGTAGCCCCCCAGGCTGGCGGGCACGCTTCGCGCCGAGCGAGACGGGCAACTGGTCGGCCGTCGCCGTGGTGACAACCCGCGAGGGCGCCGCCCGCTCCGCCCCGACCACCTTCGAGTGCATGCCGGCCGACGGCGCGGGGCAGGGACGCCCCGCCCACAGCAAGGGCTTCGTCCGTGTCTCGCCGAAAGACCCCCGCTTCCTGGAGTTCACCGACGGCTCGCCCTTCTTCCCCG
>VGYV01000183.1 GCA_016872855.1 Planctomycetota bacterium | reverse complement strand
AAGGAGCATCAGGAGGCGCCACCCGGCGAGAACAGCCCTCTGCCGCAGCTCCTCGCTCCGGAGGGCGTCACGAACGTCGCCCTCAAGAAGCCCGTCACCAGCAGCGACGAGTCGCCAATCATTGGCGAGCTGGCCCAGGTGACTGACGGCGACAAGAGGAGGATCGAGGGCAGCTACGTCGAACTCGGCCCGGGCAAGCAATGGGTGCAGATTGACCTCAAGGGCAAGCACGCGATCTACGGCGTTGGCCTTTGGCACTATCGCACCGCCATCCGGTTCTACCACGACGTGGTGGTCCAGGTCGCCGACGACGCGGACTTCATTGAGAATGTTCGGACCCTGTTCAACAACGACTACGATAACTCGTCGGGCCTCGGGCTCGGCAAGGACCGCGAGTACATGGAGACCCATCACGGCCGGATCATTGCGTGCAAGGGCATGGTCGCGGGCCACGTGCGCCTCTACTCCCGAGGCAACACCGAAGACGACATGAACCACTACGCGGAGGTCGAGGTCTACGCCACGCCGGCCAAATGACGCGTCGCTTCGCCCCACTTGCGCTCCTCTTTGCCGTGGCAGCCGGGGCATTGGCCCTCCGGCTGCCACGCCTTGCCTTGCGCCCACTTCACGGCGATGAGGCGGTCGAGGCGTTCAAGACGGGCCAGCTCTACGACACGGGCTTCTATCGCTACGACCCCCACGAGTACCACGGCCCCACGCTCCACTATGCCACCCTCCCCTTCCTGTGGCTCAGCGGGGCCGGCAGCTTCGCCGATTCGTCCGAAGTCACGTTCCGCCTTGTAGATGTGGCGTTCGGCGTTGGGTTGATTCTCCTCCTGCCGCTCGTGGCGGACGGGTTGGGGTGGCCCGCGGCACTTGTTGCCGCGGCCCTCACCGCCATCTCGCCGGCGATGGCCTTCTACAGCCGCTACTACATCCACGAGCCGCTCCTCGTCTTCTTCACCTTTGCCGCCATCGCAACTGCTTGGCGTTACACGAGATGCGGCAAGCTCATCTGGGCCATCCTGGCAGCCGCCTCCCTCGCGCTGATGCATGCGACGAAGGAAACCTGCGTCCTCGCCTTCGCGGCCATGTCCCTCGCCCTCGCCGCAAAGCTAGGCTGGCGCAAGGTTTGGGGCGAGCCCGTCCAGTTCCGCGGCTTCATCAGACCGCGCCACGTCGCCATCGCCGCCGCCGTGGCCATCGCCCTCTCCGTCGTCCTCTTCTCCTCCTTCTTCACCAACTGGCGTGGCCCGCTCGATTCTATCCTCACGTATGGCAACTACTTACGTCGTTCCGGCGGGGCAGGGATGCACGACCACCCGTGGCACTATTATCTGGGCACCCTCGCCTACGCCCGCTATGGCCGTGGGGTCTGGTGGAGCGAGGGCCTCATCCTCGCCCTTGCCGCCATCGGCTTCGTCGCCGCCCTGTGGCCCTCGCGGCCCGACGCGCCCAAGCCCATTCTCCTCCGCTTCCTGGCCTTCTACACGCTATTCCTCACAAGTCTATACGCCGCAGTGCCTTACAAGACGCCGTGGTGCATGCTCAGCTTCCTCCACGGGATGATCCTCCTCGCCGGCGTGGGCGCCGTGGCCCTCATCCGCCTTGTGCCCACGCACCTGCTCAAGGGCGTCGCCGCCCTGCTCCTCGCCGCGGGCGGCTGGCAGCTCGCCGGCCAGGCCTGGCGGGCCACCCTGGACCGCCGCTGGGTCGCCGACACCCGCAACCCTCTCGTCTACGCCCACACGGTGTTCGACCTGTTGGAAGTCCCGCACCGCGCTGAGCAGATTGCCGAGCTGCATCCCCAAGGCCGCCAAATGGTTATAAAGATCATCTGCGCCGAGCAGGACTACTGGCCCCTCCCCTTCTACCTCCGCGGCTTCCCCAACGTGGGCTACTGGAACTCGCCGCCCCCGGACCCCGAGGCCCCCCTCATCATCGCCTCGACCCAGTTCGCCGAGCAACTGGAGGAGAGGCTTGGCGACCGGTATTTCGTCGAGACTCGCGGCCTGCGCCCCGCCGTTCGCCTCAACGTCTTCATCCGCAAGGACTTATGGGACGCCTTCCTCGCCCGCCAGGCCGCTCTGTCTCCCCAGCCATAGCCTTGCGCAAACTCAGTCGTTTTTCGACACGACCCTTCATTTTTCGACACCAGCCCGGCGTCCCCACACGACCGTACGCCGAGCCACACGGGAGGCCGAGGTCTGTCCCCGCCCCCACCTGCCCTCCGGCCGCAGTCGGCGCTTGAATCCCCACGCCCCGGGCCTATGATCGCGGGTGAAGGGAGCGCGCCTCGATGAGCGCCGGTGTGTCCGACCAAGGGAAGCCGCAGGCGAGGCGGCCCGTCACTCCCGCCCTCTGCGCAGGGGCCGTCGTCCTGCTCGCGATGGCCATCGCCTCGCTCCTCCACAGCATCTCCCTGCTCAACTGGGCGCGCGCCGAGCTAATGGCCTCGGGCGAGCACAGGCGCTCGAGGCATGATCCCAGGGGTCCCGGCCGCTCATTCTTCGATGCCCTGCCGACCGGAACAGACGCCCTCGACGACGCTCACGCCAGCAGTGGTTGGCACCATGCGGGTCAGCACCAGTCCTGCTTCAGCAAACAACCGACCGTATTCCTCCTCGGTGCGTTCCCGCCCTTCGACCAGGAGCATCATGAGGTCGAGCCATTTCCCAAACGACGGCTCGTTGCCGGGCGGGATGATGTTCTCGATAACCAACACCTTGCTCTGAGGTCCCATAGCTTCTCGGCACACGCGCAGAATGGTGACCGCCTCGGGATCCCGCCAGTCGTGGATGACGTGTCTTAGGACATAGGCGTCCGCGCCTGAGGGAACCGAGGAGAAGAAGTCCCCTCCCACAACCCTGCATCGGCCCGACAGGCCCAATGCAGCGATTGAAGCCCGGGTCCGGTCGGCGACTGCCTGGGTCACCCACGAGCCTGCGAAGAACTGCTGGAGTAGCTGCTTGCCGGATGGGGCATCGGGCATCGGTGCTCCTTCTCCCCAGCGGGGAGCGATCGAGTGTCCGGCCCACACATCGCACAGAGCTGCCCGTCCACTACTGATCGTACACGTCCCCGGTTCCGTGTCAAGGGGCGCGGTGTGATGGAGCATGACTCCCGGTCTTGGCGCAGCGCCTGTCTTGCGGTCGTCGTCGTTGTCGTCGTCGTCCTCGTCGTCGAACTGCTTTCCCCCGGCTGCGGGACGAAGCATGGGACTCGACGACGACGACGAGGACGACGACGAGCACGAACAGAGGCGGGTGACAGTAATCGCCAAAACCGGAAGTCATACTCGGTGTGATGCGGCGAAACTGGCCAGTTCGGGCCTCAAGCCCCAGGCCCAGCGCTTCCTCGACGTCCTCCGAGCGAACCCCTGCCAGACCCCGCCGCCCTAGGAGAAACTGGTCGGCGACCTCGCGGGCGCCTGCTCCCGCCGCATCAACATCCAGCAGCGCCGCGTCTACCAGATCCTCGACGACCTCAAGACCGTCAAGGTCATTCGCATGTGGACCCACTACGAGTAGGCTATCGCTGGGCTCACGCCTGACCGCGTGGCGCAGGAAATATGCCTCAATCTGGCTTGACACGATGCAAGAGAGAAGCTAGAATACATTTGGCGCAGAAAAACGGCCATAGCCCCTGTTTGACCGGTCGTGTTGGGGGTTCTCGCCATGCTGATCGAGTTCCGCGTCAGCAACTTCCGCTCGTTCCGGGAGGAGCAGGTGCTCAGCCTCGTCGCCAGTAAGGACAAGGCACACCCGGACAACCTGATCCCCGCCGGCAAGTTCTCGCTCCTCAAGTCCGCCGCCATCTTCGGCCTCAACGCCTCGGGCAAGAGCAACCTCGTCAAGGCATTCGAAGTCATGGAGTCGTTCGTCGAAGCTTCGGCCACCAAGATGAACCAAGGGGACAGAATCGAGGGGATCGTTCCCTTCCTCCTCGATGCCGAGACGCGCGTCAAGCCCTCTAGCTTCGAGGTGACCGCGATCGTCAAAGGGACCCGCTTCAACTACGGTTTCTCTGCCACCCGGGAGCGAGTACACGATGAGTGGCTCGTCGTGTGGCCGGATGCCGGGAGGGCACAGAACTGGTTTGAGCGGCGTCTCGACCCGGGGACGCAGGAAACCCACTGGATGTTCCGAGGCCCGCTGAAGGGGGAGGAGCGAATGCTCAGGGAAAGGACTCGGGATAACTGCCTGGTCCTGTCCCGGGGCGCGGAGCTGAATTTCGCTAACCTCGGCAGGTTTTTCCTCTGGTTCCGGGCTGGACTGTTCTCCGTCGACCTCTCCGACCGTCCCACGTGGCTCGCGCGCTTTACCGCACAACAGGTTGAAGCTGACACCCGCTATAGAGGGTTCACCACCCAGCTTCTGCAGCACGCCGACCTCGGGATTGATGGGATCAAGCTGATCACTGAGGATGGCCGCCACAACGCGCCGCCGGTGCCAGGAGAGGCCACTTCAGCGAGAAGCACAGCGATTCGGTCGCTGCACCGCGTCGCAAACACGAAGCAGGTGGAGGAGTTCGGCTTTGAGGATGCAGAGTCCAATGGCACGCAGCGCCTTTTCGCCCTTGCGGGGATGCTGCGCGTGTCTCTCGATGCCGGGCAGGTTCTCGTTGTGGATGAGCTGGACTGTAGCATGCACCCCTTGCTGACACGCAAGGTGATTGAGCTGTTTCAGAGCCCGGAGCACAACAAGACGGGGGCTCAGCTCATCTTTGCGACGCATGACAGCACGCTGATGGACCCCGAGCTGTTCCGGCGGGACCAGATCTGGCTGACGGAGAAGAATCAGGCCGGGGCCACCCAGTTGTTCTCTCTGCACGACATCGAGGAGGAGAAGCGGCCGCGCAGCACCGAGGCCTTCCAGCGCAACTACCTCGCTGGACGCTACGGCGGCGTACCGAAGTTCGGGCCCTTCCTTGAGGACATCGGGTCCCGGCGAGAACTCTGATGGGCGGCCCACCGTCAACTCGCCACAGGCTGTCTCGGGGCATCCCACGCCGAGCGAGAATCCTGCGCCCGGTCAAGAGAACCGTCCTCATCGTGGGAGAGGGCCTCACTGAGCCGAACTACTTCGATGGCCTGAAGCGGGAGGAGGCGGTCTCAGCTCACTTCGCCGTGACCGTGAAGGAAGGGCCGGGGTTCTCACCTGAGCAAGTGCTCGATCGCGCCGTCAACCTCGCACGGCAGGCGGAGCGGAGAGGCGAGGGCTACGACGAAGTCTGGTGCGTGGTGGACGTGGAAGGCCCTGCGCGACACGGCAGCCTGAGGAAGGCGCAGGACTTGGCGAAGAAGGCTGGGATTCGGCTCTGCCTCTCAAACCCATCGTTCGAGGTCTGGCTGCTCTCTCACTTCGTGAAGGTGGCCAAGGGGTACAGCGGGTGCGATGCAGTTATCACAGACCTCACCAAGCATTGGCAGGCGCGCTTCGGCCAGGAGTACCGGAAGAACGACGACCAGGTCTATGGACGGCTGGCGGATAGAACACCGAACGCGATCGAGAATGCCAAGTGGGTGCGTGAGACGCACCATAGGGGAAAGACAGACACTGTGGACTGCAATTCGTCCACGGAAGTCTACCGACTGGTGGGGCGGTTGACTGGGCAACGGTAGGATTCCGCGTGCAGGTATGCACGCCCTACCGTAGCTCTGGTTCACGCGGGACGCGGCACGCGGGACGGGCTCACGCATCACGAATCACGCTTCCGGCAGGTGCCACGGGGCGCGCATGGGGATGTCAACCAGGCGGTTGGCTTCGTCGTCGCCGATGCACTGTTGCTTGATGGGGTCCCAGCGGATTCTGCGGCCCAGTCGGATGGCGATGTTGCCGAGGAGGAAGAGGGTGTTGGCCCTGTGCGAGCTGTCGGCACTCCCGCCCGAGGGCTGCCGGGTCTTCTCAGCCTGCTCGAAGCTGATGAGGGGCTTGGTGTCGGGCAAGGCATCAATGCCATCGAGGAGGCCGTGCGGCTCGCAGCGACCGCCAGGCCAGACCTTGCCGTTGGGGCCTTCGAGGAACGGGTTGGGCTGGGGCGCCGGCCCCCACTCGCCGCCCTCGATGAGGATGGCCACGTCGTCCGCGTAGCGGATGGTGACGCTGTGCCACGGGCCGCAGGCGTCGTCGTGCGCGGGCCAGGGGGCGACGGCCTCGACCTCGCTCGGCCCCGTGTCGTCCTTGTCGAGCATGTACTGGATGGGGTCGAGGTGGTGCTGGCCCTGGTCGGCGAGGCCGCCGCCGTCGTAGTCCCAGTAGCAGCGGAACATGAAGTGGACTCGGTGCGGATGGTAGGGCTTGAAGGGGGCGGGGCCGAGCCATAGGTTGTAGTCGAGGTTCGCGGGCACGGGCTGCGGCGGGAGGTGGTGGAGGCCCGTGAACCACTTGACGTTCCAGTTGTAGCCCTGGGCGCGGCCGGCTCGGACGAGGAGGGGCTTGCCCAAGCGTCCGCTCTGGATGAGCTTGCGGAGGCGGCCCATGCCGAAGCGCCCATAGGTGCCGATCTGGAAGACGCGGCCGTAGCGGCGAATGGCGTCGGCGATGGCCTGCCCCTCGCGGATGAACTTGGTCATCGGCTTTTCGCACAACACGTCCTTGCCGGCCTGGGCGGCGTGGATGGAGATGAGGGCGTGCCAGTGGGGCGGGGTGGCGATGCAGACCTCGTCAATGGCCTGGACTTCGAGGAGTTGGCGGAAGTCGGCATAGGGGGTGCAGCCTGAGCCGACGTGTTTGGCGGCGGCCTCCACGCGGGCCTTGTCCACGTCGCACACGGCGATGACCCTGCGGTCGCGGGGGCCGAGGAACGCCCCGCCGCGCCCGCCGGTGCCGATGACGCCGCGTGCGAGCATATCGCTGGGGGCCTTCTGGCCTGGGCCGCCGAGGGCGGAGCGGGCGATGATGGCGAACAGAGAGGCGGCTGGGACGCTCTTGAGAAGGTCGCGGCGGACAACGGTGATTCGCGGCATTGTGGGTCTCCTTGCTCAGGACGCGTGACTCGTGACGCGTGACCAGAGGAGCGGGCACGCGGGTCTAGTGGGCCATGACGGGGCTCAGGTCTTCTGTTGGAACCTGGACGCCGCGAAGGCGCTGGGTGATGGCCCGAAGATCCTCGGAGGTCACGGAGCCGGGGGACAGGAACTCGATGCCGAGCACTTCGCCATCGGTGGCGATGTCCACAAGAACGCCGGGGCTGACCTCTTCGGTGCGGCAGGGTTCCTGCGGGCGCTTGTCGCTCAGATACAGGTAGCCGGCGAACGGCTTGCCCTTGCGGTAGGTGATTTCCAGGTACGGGTGCTTGAGCATATCACACCCTCCAGGCAGTGACGACGATCAGCTTGCGCTCGTCGTAGTCGGGCTCGACGACGATGCGCCACTCGTCGTCCCCGAGGTGCGAGTGCAGAACGAACCGGCCCTCAACGTGGCTCACCTCGAAGCCAACGACATCGGCGATCATGATCCTGAGGTCGGTCTCGTTGAAGCCTCTGACAACCGACCGCTTATTCGCATGATAGCCGATCTCGATGTCCCAGTCCAGCCATTCGGCTGTCTTTGTCAGCCTTTCGGGCATGACGTTTCCGCTCGCGGGATAAAGGGCCGCCGGTTCTCCACCGTCTGGGCACGCGGGACGCGGCACGAATCGTGGGACGTGTGGGACCCGTGGGACGCTTGGGACAGAGACACGGGTCACGCATCACGCATCAGATGCTCTTCTTCTCGGCCAGTTCCTTGATCTTGATGTTGCGGTACCAGACGGCCTTGCCGTGGTCCTGGAAGCCAATGTGGCCCTTGCGGGGCATGTCCTTGTAGGCGGTCTTGAACTTGTTCTTCGAGCCGTCGGGGTTCTTGCCCGGCTCGGTCCACTGGTCGAGGTCCATTTCGTTGACTTTTTCGCCATTGAGGACGACCTCGATCTTGTTGTCGTTGCAGGTGATGGCCAGGCGGTTCCATTCGCCGACGGGCTTCTCGGCGTTCTTGGAGGGGGCCTGGATGTCGTAGATGGCGCAGCAGCCGTGCTTGCTGGGGGCCTTGCCCACGGTGTCGTGGATCTGAATCTCGATGCCGGTCTGGACGGGGTCGCCGGTCTTGGCGGTGCGGATGAAGATGCCGCTGTTGCAGCCGGGGCTGACCTTGAAGTCGAGGTCGAGGACGAAGTTGCCGAACTGCTCCTTGGTCCAGATGTATCCGCAGCCCTTCTGCCAGGCGAGGGCGCCCTCGGCGTCAATCGTCCACCCTCCCGTGGCCTTCTGGGTCCAGGCGTCGAGGCCCTTGCCGTCGAAGAGCACCTTCGCGCCCTCCTCGGCGCCCACGGCCAGGCCCATGATCGCCATCACTGCCACTACGATCCACACGGTACCTCGGATCATGAGTGACCTCCTTTCATGAGAGCATTTGACCAAAGATGGGGGGAGAATGCAAGCGCCGGTGTGAATCCGGTGTTTTTCTGTTGACATGACAGCACGCGCAGAGTATTGTAGCAGCGGGCAACTGGGGAGAGCGGGCCAGGGTACGTGGGGCGCGGCTCGGCGCGCCAAGGGCTGGAAAGGAGCTGGCGATGGGGAACTCGATCTTCGATGCGGTTGCGTCGGTGGCTCGCGCGGCGGTGAAGCAGTTCCTGACCATCCAGTTCACACCGGAGCAGAAGGCCCAGGTGAAGGGTGCCCTTGGGGTCGAGGTGCCCTTCGGCCAGGTGCCCATCAGGCCACCCGCCATCGTGGCCAGGTATGGCGTGATACCGCCCATCGCGCCTGGCGGGCCCGATCGGCCGCCTGTGGTCCTGAAGTACGGCATGCCGTTCGGGCCCGTGCATCCCCCTGTGCCTCAGCCCCCGATCCTGCCGAAGTACGGGATTCGTACGCCCACGGCGCAACGGGTCTACCTGACCCCGCAGCAGAGGCAGCAGATCCAGAGCGCGACGGGCTGCGCGCCGTGCGACTACTTCGAGATTCAGCCGGGGATGCGGATGCTCTACGGCGTGCCTCTGGTCCACGAGTGAGGCAGCGGGGTGGGCGAGGCGGATTACCTGCCGCGCGTGTGCGTGTGGGAGCTGACGCTGCGGTGCAACATGCGCTGCCTGCACTGCGGCTCGTCGGCCGGGCGGGCGCGGCCCAACGAGCTCACCGTGGGCGAGTGCCTCCGCGTCGCCGACCAGTTGCTCGAGCTCGGCTGCACGCAAACCACCTTCATCGGCGGGGAGGTGCTTCTCTACAAGGGCTGGCAGCGCGTGGCGCGCCGCCTATGGGACGGCGGCTGCGCGGTGAACCTGATCACCAACGCCTTCGTGTTCGGGGACGCCCAGGTGCGCCAGGTGCGCGAGGCGCGGGTGGCGAACGTGGGGGTGTCGGTGGACGGGATGCGGGAGAGCCACGACCGCATCCGCAACGTGAGGGGAGCATTCGACCGCGCTCTGGCCGCCATCGCCCGGCTGCGGGACGAAGGCATCGCGACCGGCGTGGTCACGAGCCTGGTGGACTTCAACGCGGGCGACCTGGAGCCGTTGCACGAGTTGTTGGTCAGGAACGGGGTGGGCGTGTGGCAGCTCCAGATCGTCACGGCGATGGGGAACGTGGCGAGCCGGCCCGGCTTCCTGCTGGACCCGTCCAAGGTGCCCCAGATCACTCGGTTCATCCGCCAGAAGCGCGAGGAGGGGCGGGTGCTGGTCTACGCGGGCGACGACATCGGCTACTTCGATGAGCACGAGTTCTGCTTGCGCAGCGACCCCGGCACACTGAGCGCCTGGCAGGGCTGCCAGGCCGGACTGCGGGCCGTGGGCATTGACAGCGTGGGCAACGTGAAGGGCTGCGAATCGCTCTACGATGAACGCTTCATCGAGGGGAACCTGCGGGAAACGCCGCTGAGGGACCTCTGGTTCCGCGAGGGCGCCTTCGCCTACAACCGCCAGTTCGACCCCAGCCTGCTCGAAGGCTCCTGCGCCGGCTGCGACAAGGGTCCCATCTGCCGCGGCGGCTGCCGCGGCATGTGCTACTTCACCACAGGCTCCCTCTACGACAACCGCTACTGCTGCTACCCAGGCAAGCCACAGCGGAGGGAACCCATCACTTCCCGGTTGGGTCGGCCACCAGGCCCACCAGGCGCTCGCCGTTCGGGCCGCGGAAGCGCAGGCACACGCTCCACTCGCCGCCGCCCTGGGTGACTTTCACCAGGAGGTCGTTCCAGCCCTCGTTCAACGCGACCTTCGCCTTGTCGCTGCCCGGGCTGTTTGGCCTTGTCGCGTTGTTGGCGTGGACCACTTTGCCGTTTAGCCAGACCTTGATGCCATCGTCGCTCCCCGCCTCGATGCGGGCGTCCTGCTTCTTGGGCGACTGGACGCGGGTGCGGAGGTAGACGGCCGCGTTGTCGCCCCCGAAGCCGGGGGTCTTGTCAAACTCGATGAGCCAGGGCTTGTCCTTGCTGGTGCCGATGGGCATGGCGGCCCACTTGGCTTGGGCATCGCGGGGCGCAGAGGCCCCGCCCACAAGCTCCTTCTCGGGCGGGAAGGCCACGTCGAACAGGCCGGGGCCGTCCTTGCCCGCCGCACGGTAGGGGCCGGAGACCAGCCAGGAGGTGATGTAGTCCTCGAAACGGTCCAGGAGGGCGAGGGTCTCGTTCGCCTCCTTCTTCACCTGGTCGCTGTCGGACAGCTCGATGAGGGTCTTGAGGACCTCTTTGGCCTTGGCCTGGTATGAGCCGCTGATGGCGCGGGCGACTCGGACGGCGGTGATCTCGGCCTCGGCCTTGAGGGCGGGGTCGGTGATGAACTTGAGGGCGAGGTCGAGGACCCCCAGGTTGGGCACGTTGGCCATCGCGCCGAGCACCATCTTCTTGTCCTCGGGGCGGGGCGCGGCGGCCATGGCGGACTCGAAGAGCTTCTGCATCTCGGCGGGGGCGAGGCCGCCGGTCTTCGCCGCAACGTCCACCGCGCCGCGGAGGGCCAGCACGCGGCGGGCGAGCGGGGCGTCGCTCTTCGCTATGTCGAGCAGGTCGCGCGCCACGGATGCCTCGGCCCAGCTCGGCAGCGCGCGGAAGGCGGCGTCCTGGACCTCGGGGGCCGCGTCCTTCATCGCGGCGCGGATGGCGGCGAGGGCATTGGCCCCGCCCAGGGCCGCGGCGATGCGGAGCAGCGAGACCTTCGCGGGCACGCCTGCGGTCGGGAGCGCAGCAAGGACGGCTTGCGTGCGCTCATCCTCGCTATCCACGCGGCGGGCGATGGCGACGATCGTGCGCTCGGCGGTCGAGCGCTCGCCGTCCTCCTTCGCCCCGACGAGCAGCTTCACCAGCTCGGGCAGGGCCTTGGCGTCCGCAACGTCGGCCAGGGCCTTCCAGGCCTCGGTGCGGACCGCGGCCTCGGCGTCCGTCGCGGCCTTGAGCAACGCGGGCGCGACGGAGGGGTTCCGCCGGGCGGCCAGACAACTGATGAGCTGCACCTTGCCGGCCGCGGGCGCCGTGTCCATCGCCTTCACGAGCGCGGCGGTGAGGGCATCGCCAGGGATCAGGTTGACGGCGGAGCGGGCCGCCTCGAGTTCGCGGTCGGCCTTCGACACGAGTGCGGAGATGAGGGCGGGGGCGGCGGCCTCGGCTCGAAGGGCGGCCATGCCCTCATACGCGGCGATGCGCACCGAGGCGTCGCCGTCGGCGGCCGCGGCCAGGAACGCGGGCAGGGCCTCCTTGTCCCCGCCCTGGGCGAGGGCGCGGAGGAGGACGACCTTGAGGACGGGCTCAGCAGTCTTCATCTTGGCGATGATGGCCTGCGAGACCTCGCGGCCCGGAAGCTGGCCGAGGGCGTAGAGGGCGGCGCCGCGCACCTTCTCGTCCTTGTTGTCGGCCATTGCCGCGAAGATGGCGTCCAGCTCGGCAGTGCCGCCGGCGCGGCCCAGGCCGATGACGGCGGCGCAGCGGACGTGTGGCTGCGCGGCGTCGAGCAGCTTGCGGTAGAGGGGCAGCGCGGCCGCCTTGTCCCCCTGGGCAACGAGCCTCTCGGCCAGGAGGAGATAGGAGTCGGTGGCCGTCGCCTTGGCGCGGTCGTCGCCCTTGGCCATCGCGGCGGCGATGGCCTCGGCGGCGCCCTTGTCGCCGATCTTCGCCAGGGCGAAGACGGCGGCGGAGCGCACCGCGTCGTCGTTGTCGCCCGCGAGCTTCAGCAGCGGCTTGAGCGCCGCAGCATCGCGTCGGTCGCCGAGGGCGTTGATGAGGCCGACCCGCCACTTCGGGTCGGCGGCGCCGCCGAGCGCGGCGAGGAGCTTTGCCGTCGCCTCGGGCGCGGGGTTGCGCTGAAGGGCGCGGCGGGCGCACTCGCGGACCAACTCATCCTTGTCGGCCACCAGCGCGCCCAGGCAGTCCACGCACTCGGCCCGGCCCACGTGCTCGAGCTGCTTGAGGAACCACACGCGCGCCCACTTGCCCGTCTCGGGCTTGGCGACGCGGGCGACCATGGCCTTGCACACCGCGAGACGCTTCGCCTCGGTGCCTGGGCTGCCTGCCTTCCAGCAGATGTCCTGCCACGCCTGCTCCGGCCCCTGGCGGTCGCCCATGTTCTCGCTGTTCAGCTTCGGCATCCAGGCATCGAGCAATTGCCCATACGCTGCCTCCAGGTTCTCCGGCGGGTTCGGCCCCTGGAGCTGCTTGAGCAACTCATCCACATTCGGCTCGCCGGCGAAAGCGGCTCCGACCACAATGCTCAGCCCCAACGCCCACAGCGACCTCGCAAGCCTCATGTCCATCTCCTTGGTTGGGTGAACCTGTCGCGTGCTCCATTGTATTCCCCGCCCCGCGCGTGTCAAACAGCCACCGTGTGGGTGGTGCGGTAACGGTCTTACGCGCTGCCCGTCCTCGTTCGTAGTTCGGCGTTCACGCGGCTCTTCTCTGCGCCCTGGCAGCCCTGAAGACCGCCTGAAGGCCGAACTACGAACAGGAACGCCCCCCTCGGGCGCGCAAGTCCGTTACTGCACCCCCGCGTGGGAGCGGCGATGGTAGGGCGTGCATACCTGCACGCGGAATCTGCTCAAACCTGGTAGGGGGGACGACTACAGCCGGCTTGTCCGCTCCATGAGGACGCTGCCGCCACCTATGTGGTGGGCCGCCCGAAAGCCCACACGCATGACGTAGAAGAGGCTGTTGGGGTGCCTGGCCTCCGCGCGGTGAATCGCCGCCAGCTCATCCTCATCCACCTCGTAGTCGCCCGACTCCACGTCCAGCGCCAGGAACTTCCCCACGTGCTCAGGTTCCACCCTCGCGCGCAGGTGCTTGTCGTAATACGCCCGCCCTCGAGCCACCAGCTCGTGTGGGTCCACCATCGTCTTGTCCATCGTCGCATCTCCTGCCAACGCCCTCCCCCCCTTCGCACATTATACCCTCCTCCCGCCCCCCGTTCCAGCGCCACCATCTTCCGTCAGCCCCAACACCGAAAACCTGACACCGATGGCCGTTCCACCCCTCTTCCCGGCCCCCGCCCCGCCTGTGTCAAACACCCGTTGCCTGCCGCGTGCCGACGGCAGCACCCGTGCCCCTCCGCGC
>VGYV01000182.1 GCA_016872855.1 Planctomycetota bacterium | reverse complement strand
CAGGACTTTCCCAACACCCGCTCACCGCCCCTGGTCACATGCGCCACTACCATGCCAGGACAGGCCCCCAGATTCAACTGCCCCGCAGGGGCCACGCCGCACGAGCGAAGTCTCGTGCGGCGCGTAGACCCTTCGGTCGTGACTCGTGCGCGGTTTGCGCGCATGTTCGGAAACGCCCAAAGTCCAATATCCAATACTCAACATCCAATCTTCAATGACCAAGTGAAAGAGAGAGCACAGCTCCGAGCGTCTTACTTGCACATTGAGCATTGAGAGTTGGATATTGAGTATTCACTCCGAATGAGTTGAAGGGACTCGCCATCCGGCGTAGAGTATACAATGTCGGGCTTCTTGGGGCAAGATGGTGTGCCTTGACCTGGCAGGAGAGAGTTCCGTGAGAGCGTGGCCGTTCCTGGCAGCGCTGGCGCTCGTGGGCATGGCGGCAGGAGGCGAACAGAACGCCCGGTGGGGCAAGGAGGTGGACGGGCTGGCGTGTCGGATCGAGGTGCCGGGGGAGGCGTGCGTGGGCGAGGCAATCCCCGCCTCAGTGGAGATCAGGAATGTGTCGAAGGAGACCCGCTACGTGGTCTCGATCTTCGACATCCAGTTGCCGAAACACGCGAAGATGGACATCGTCGGCCCAGACGGGAAGGCGCTGAAGCTGAGCAGTTGGGGGGAGACGACGCCAGGGCCTCGCAGCCTTCAGCCGCTCGGGCCGGGCGAGGTGAAGCGGGTGGAGTTCCCCGACCTCGGGGCGCGCTTCGCCACGTATGACCCCAAGTCCCGCACGATGCAGAGCAGCTTCGGGACGCCTGGCGAGTACCGCCTCACCTACACATTCGCCGGCGCGAGGCTGCCCAAGCAAATGGTCATCGGCGAGCGCATCGTGAACGGCCAGCGCGAGAAGGTGTATGAGACGCTTCCCGACGAGAAGCTGGAGAAGACGTGGGCCGGCACCCTGGTGTCCAACACGGCCACGCTTGCGGTCCGCGAGCTGCGGGAGGATGAGTTTGCCGTCCACGAGTGGGGCGTCTTCACGGTGTTCAACGACCTGAAGTACGCCAACGCGAACCGCAAGGCGGAGTGGGCGTCGCTGCCCGACTTCTTCTACCGCCAGTTCCCGTCGGTGCGGCTGAAGTGGGAGCCGGCGGCGTGGGACAAGCCAATCATCTACTTCTACTGCACGCGTCCGACGCTGAAGGTGGAGGTGAAGGTCACGTTTGCCGAGGGGGCGCCCGTGGCCTGGTGGCCCTGTTGCTCCAGCCCGGTGGACGATGGGATGGGCCGGATGCCGAAGGGGGGCGAGACGCCTGTGTTCCGCACCCTCACGTGGACGGCGTGGCTGGGCGACAACGTGCCAGCCCCCACCCACATCCTCCGCCCCGATGAACCTACGCAGCCCCGGCCGGCCGCGGAGTCTGACCTGCCCGCCGGCTCGTGGCTGCTCGACGCGCGGCTCAAGGAGGCCAGCCTCGTCTCCGTGGCCGGCAGCAAGGTCCAGCGCGGCAGGCCCTGGAGCACCACGCAGCGCGAGACCGAGCGGTTCATCTACTACGACGGCCTCGTGCCCGCGCCGAACTACGTGCGATGCGTCAAGGCATCGCCCGATTCGGTCACGGTGAGGAACGCAGGCCAGTTCCCCATCCGCGACCTGTTCGTGGCAGACTCCCGCGGCACGGCGCGGGACGGCCCGGCGCGGTTCGCTCATGTCGCGGGGCCGCTCGCCGCAGGCGCGGAGCAAGCGGTCCAGCTTCTTCCTGTGCCCGCCGCTGCCTGGCCGAAGCCGGCGGCGGAGGCGGTGGGCAAGGCGCTCGTCGCGGCCGGCCTCACACAGGCGGAGGCGAAGGCCGTGCTGAGGATTTGGGACCAAGGCTTCTTCGGCGCGCCCGGCGTCGCGGCGTTCCACCTGCTGCCCCAGGCCGAGTACGACCGGATGCTGCCGCTGGAGATCAAGCCTGTGCCGAAGAAGCTCGTCCGCGTCGGCGTCGTCCTGCACCCCCAGTTCGCCATCGAGCCCGAGCTGACACAGCGGGCCGAGCGGCTCATCGCGCAACTGGGCGATGCCGACGCGGCGAAGCGCGAGGCGGCGGCGAAGGAGCTGGCCCAGCTCGGCCCCGTCGCCTGGCGTCTCATGCGCGAGGCCATCCAGAAGGCCCCCGCGTCCGGGGCCGCCAGGCAGATGGAGGAGATTCTCAAGGCGGCCGACGCGACCGACTGGCTTCGCCAGGCAGCGAAGGACTACAAGTTCTGACCCCGACGCGGGGAGGCAGGAATGGGTGCCCTGAAGAGAAGCCGCCGCCTGAAGGCGGGACTCCGAACAAGCTGACGGCCCGTTGGGAGTCCCGCCTTCAGGCGCTCTTCTGCTTCGGCACCCCGTTGAGCAAGCGCCCTCTCTTCACGCCATTCGAGGCGGGAACGATGCGCACGGGAATGCGGGAACACAGGGGCATCCTCGCCGTGAACCTCGGCCTGGGGGCCAACATCCTCCTCGCCGCGCTCAAGACCGGCGTCGGCATCCTGGGCCACAGCCCCGCCCTCCTGGCCGAAGGCGTCAACTCGACCTCGGACGTGGCTTACTACGTCGTCGTGAGCGTGTTCGTGCGGCTGGCGGGGCGGCCGCCCGACGCCGAGCATCCGTACGGCCACCGCCAGATGGAGAGCATCGCCGCTCTCGTCGTCGGCGCCTTCGTGATGACCACGGCCATCGCCATCTTTTGGGACGCCGTGAACCGCGTCTACGACCTGGCCACGGGCAGAGGCGAGTTCGCCGGCGCCCTCAGCATCGCTCTCTGGGCCGCCCTGTTCACCGTTGTCCTCAAGCTGGCGCTCGCGCGCCTCACGCGGCGGCTCGGACGGCAGACGCACAACCCGGCAGTCATCGCGCTCGCCCAGGACCACCGCAACGACATCTTCTCCGCCTCCGCGGCCTGCGTGGGCATCTTCCTCGGCCGCATGGGCTACCCGTGGGTGGACCCCCTCGCCGGCGCACTCGTCGCCCTCATCATCCTCCACACCGGCATCGAGATCGTGCGGTCGGCCGCGACCGAGCTGATGGACGCCGTGCCCAGCCGCGAACTGAGCGAGGAGATCACGAGCCTCCTGGGCCGCGTCCCCGGGATTCTCGCCGTGGAGGAGATTCGCGCCCATCGCTTCGGCCCCTACCTGGTGGTGAACGTCACCGTGGCGATTGACGGCTCGCTGACCGTGGGCGAGGCCGACCGAATCGCCAGCCAGGCCGAGCGCACGCTGATCGAGCAGGTGGACTTCGTCCGCACCGTCCACATCCACTGCCATCCCGGCGCTCCTGCGGTTGACTCGGAACGGACATCTCAGTAGAATGCCGGGGAGAGGCGTGAGGTGGCTCCCCTGACACTTGCGAGGAGACAGCGATGAAGGGCAATGAGAAGGTGATCGAGTGGCTGAACGCGCTGCTCGCCGACGAGCTGACCGCCATCAGCCAGTACATCGTCCACGGCGAAATGTGCGAGAACTGGGGCTACGGCAAGCTCCACGGCCACTTCCAGAAGCGCGCGATTGACGAGATGAAGCACGCCGAGAAGCTCATCTACCGCATCCTCTTCCTCGAAGGGCGGCCAGTCGTCAACAAGCTCAACGAGATGCACATCGGCGCCGAGGTGCCCAGGATGCTCGCCAACGACCGCGGGGCCGAGCTGGGCGCCGTGAAGTCCTACAACGAGGCCATCGCCTTCTGCGTCAAGGTCGGCGACAACGCCACCCGCGAAATCCTCGAAGGCATCCTCAAGGATGAGGACCGCCACATAGACGAGATCGAGGAGCGCCTCGACCAGATCGAGCAGATGGGCCTCGGCGTCTTCCTCAACGCCCAGATCGAGGATTGAGCGGCGCTTCCCATCCGAGCGTGGCCCGCAGCTCCGGTAAACGGTTCGCTCTTCTCCAATCGTCCCTCGTCCTCGTCCCTCGTCCTCGTTCTCGACTCTCCTCCCCATGCGCTGAGGGAATCGAGGACGAGGACGAGGGACGAGGACGATAGGGGACCTGGCCGGTTGGCCTGACAAGGGGCCAGGCTCAGCGGCAGGGGCATGGCCCGCCCCGGGCATTAGGGGCGTACGCCGCCACCATGTCGCTTCGGACCCCGAGGCGCCGGAAGCCTTCGGGCGCCTGCGGGCAACGTAAAGCTATACGTTCCAATAGGTTACGCGGTCCCGAAAAAACCGCGTAGGAAGCTCTACAAGCCCTTCCGGGGACCTCATTAGACCAATGACACCTTCGGCCTTTTCGGCCGATCGCCCTCGCCGTAAGTGTATATTTATCGGGCACTTGCGAAACTGCCCTCACCCCTTGTCCACCCACCAGACAAGGCTGAAATGGGCCGGAAATGCGAAGCCCCGGCCGCGACCTGCCGACTCGCCTGACTCGCCGCCTTGTGCGCCTCCGTCAAGGGGATAACTCGGCCGCGGCGTGATGGCGTAGCGCCCGACTCGGCCCTGGGCGCGGGGCCTGCTCCCCGATGTCGGGATTCGGTCGCCGCAAGCCCCCAGTGCAGTTGGCTCGCGTGCGAACCGGCCCCTTGGCGGTGCCTTCCGAGGACAGTACATCGGGGCTTGACAGTGGAAGGGCAAACGGCTAGGGTGGATTCACACATTCGACTTGGGTCTCGCGCGCGGCTCCGCGTGAGAGTTAAGCGCGAACCAAGCAACTCTTCAGAGGGGGTAGACCAATGAAGCTAGCCGAAGCCCTGATGCTGCGCGCCGACATGCAGAAGAAGCTGGCCTCGCTGCGCGAGCGGATCACCCAGAACGCCGTTGTGCAAGAGGGCGACACCCCGGCGGAGGACCCCGCGAAGCTGATGAAGGAGGCCGTGGGCGTCCTGGACGAGCTGGAACGGCTCGTCACCCGCATCAACTCGGCCAACCAGGCGAGCAAGCTTCCCGACGGCCGCACGCTGATGCAGGCCATCGCGCGGCGCGACGCCCTGGTGCAGCAGCACGCCCTGATCTGCGCCGCTATTGCCGGCACGAAGCGCGAGCCCGATCGCTACAGCATGCGCGAAATCAAGTGGGTCGCCACCGTGGACGTGCCGAAGCTCCAGAAGCAGGCCGACGACTTGGCGAAGAAGGTCCGCGAACTCAACGCACTCATCCAGGAGACGAACTGGACCGTGGAACTTGGCTGAGGGGCTCCGGGCGGGCGCCCGACCCCGGCTGAGGGCCAGGGGGTCGAAAACATACTGGGCCTCATGGCACGCGCGGTGGGCAGCGCACCCAAGTCACCAATTCGCCCAGCACGCCTGAGACCTCAAGCCCGGCTGAAAGGCCGGTCACTGTTGACGCCTTACCACCGGGCGCTGACGGAGCCCTCTCACGACCCTGCCAAGCGGCCCCCGGCCATTCGGCGGCGCCGGGGGCGTGACCAAGACTGCCTAAAGGCAGGACTCCGAACGAAGAGCAAGCCCTGTTTGGAGTCCTGCCTTCAGGCAGTCTTCGGCTGGAGTGAGCCCGGTGGCTGAGATAGACTTGGCGAGGGCCAGATGACACGCCCAACGTTGCCAGTTGTCGGCCTGGTCCTGTCAGCGGTTGCCTCCCTGCACGCCGGCGAGGGCAACTGGCCCCGCTTCCGCGGGCCGAATGGCGCGGGAATCGGCGAGGCGAAGGCCATCCCCGCCACGTGGACCGACGGGGACTACGCCTGGAAGGCCAAGCTGCCGGGGATGGGCCACTCCTCGCCCGTCGTGTGGGGCAATCGCCTCTTCATCACCTGCTGCGACCCCAAGGCCGCCACGCGGATGGTCCTGTGCCTCGACGCGGCCACGGGCAAGACCCTTTGGCAACGGGAGTTCACGGCCAAGCCCTTCCGCCAGCACGGCGACAACGCCTATGCCTCCGCCAGTCCCGCCGCCGACGCCGACGGCGCGATCATCTCTCTCTCCACGCCCGACGAGGTGGCGCTCCTGGCCCTCGACAACGAGGGGAAGGACGCCTGGCGCCGCGCCCTCGGCCCCTGGGTCGGCAACCACGGCACAGGCGTCTCGCCCGTCATCGCCAACGGCTTGGTGATCCTCGCCAACGAGCAGGAGGACCCGCGGCTCATCCCCAGCATGTACGGCCCGAAACCAACCATGCCGCCCGGCAAGAGCTTCATCATTGCCCTCGACCGCAAGACGGGCGAGACCCGTTGGCAGGCCGAGCGCGTCACCAAGATTTCCCCCTACTCCACCCCCTGCGTCGCGCAGTCGCCCGACGGGCGCCCCGAGCTCGTGCTGTCGAGCATGGCTCACGGCATCTCGGCGCTCGATCTTGCGACCGGCGAGGTCAACTGGGAGTTTGGCAATGTGTTCCGGGACCGCTGCGTCAGCTCCCCCGTGCTCGGGCCGGGCATCGCGATTGCCGGCTACGGCGCGGGGACCTCCGGCGCGCTGATGGTCGCCGTGCGGGCCGGCTCGCGCGCGAAGGGCGTCGAGCCCAAGCTTGCCTGGCAGCTCAAGGCCCCGGTGCCCCTCGTCCCTACGCCCGTCGTCAAGGACGGCCGCATCTTCCTCTGGCACGACAACGGCACCGTTGCCTGCCACAACGTCGAGACCGGCGAGCAGGTCTGGCGGGAGAAGCTGCCCGGCGCCTTCTACGGTTCGCCCGTGTGGGTGGACGGCCGGCTCTACTGCATCGCCAAGAACGGCGAGGTCTTCGTGATTGCGGCGGGCGACAAGTTTGAGCTTCTCGGCCGTGTGCCGCTGGGCGAGCCCAGCTTTGCCACGCCCGCGGTGGCCAACGGCACGATGTATCTCCGCACCCGCGCCCAGCTCTTTGCGCTGAAGGGGAAGTGAGGGGGGGCGCGTCGGGTCCGTCCGATCCGTCTGATCCGTCCGATCCGTCCGATCAGCCCTGTACAGGAGAGCCGGCGATGGCGAGCAGCAAGCGGATGGTGGGCGTGGCGGCGTTGGCGCTGGCGGCTGGCTTGGCGCGCGCCGAAGAGGCGAAGCCCGCGGGCCTGGCCAACCCGTTCTACGCGATGGACACGGCGTTCATGGGCCGCGGGCTGACCACGGCCCAGGCCTTTCCCCTCGTGGCCAAGCTCGGCTACGCCGGCTTCGCGTGGCACGAGTGCGCGCCCAACGACGCGAAAGGGGTCGCCGCCGAGGCCGAGAAGGCCGGCCTCAAGATGCACGCCATCTACTGCGTGGCCAACGTGACGCCCGCGCGCGTGCTGGCCGTCGGGGCGAAGCTGTCCGAGCTGATGGCCGCCCTCAAGGGCAGCGGCACGATCATCTGGCTCCACATCGGCGGAAAGGGGCCGGCCTTCAACGCTCTGAAGGGCGACGAGCCGCTCGTCAAGACCCTTCGCGGCCTGTCAGACACAGCGGCCGCCAACGGCCTCCGCATCGCCATCTACCCCCACGTGGGCGAGTGGACCGCCAAGTTCGCCGACGCTACGGCACTGGCCAAGGTTGTCAAGCACCCCCAGTTTGGCGTCACCTTCAACCTCTGCCACGCAATGGCAATGGGCGAGGAGCAGGCCATCCCCAAGCTGCTCGAGGAAGCGAAGGACGTGCTCTTCACCGTGAGCATCTGCGGCGCCGACACAGGCGTGACGGGCGGCAAGTGGGGCCAGCTCATCCAGACCCTCGACAAGGGCACGTTCGACCAGGTCGCCCTGCTCAAGAAGCTCAAGGCCATCGGCTTCACCGGCCCGATCGGCTTCCAGGGCTACGCCATCAAGGGCACGCCCTCCGAAATCCTCACCCCCACGATGAGCGCCTGGCGCAGGCTCTCCGCCGCCGCGGCACGGGACTGAAGGCCTACCGCGCGCCGCAGGCTTCGCTGAGCCGCAACAGGTAGTGGCAGTAGTTGGCGAACGAAATGTCGGGCGGGCAGGAATGGTCCGTGTGGGGGATGTAGCCGCCCTCGGCGATGAGGGGCGCCACGCGGCGAAGCTCCGCGTCAATGGCCGCCGGGCCGCGGGCGAGCGCCCGCTTGTCTATCCCGCCCCAAAGCCGAAGCTCGCGGCCATACTTGCGGCGGACCGCCAACACGTCCATCCCCGCCTGCACCTCGAAGGGATACAGGAAGTTCAGCCCCGCGTCGAGCCACACCGGGATGAGGCAGTCCACCTGCCCATCGCTGTCGAGGCCCACATAGCGGACGCCCCGCGAACGAACGAAGTCGGCCACGCGGCGATAGCGCGGGAGCATGAACCGCCGCACCATCGCGGGCGAGATGAGCGGGGCGTGGTTGTAGGCCATGTCCTCCCAAAGCCCGAAGGCATCGGGCACCGCCACGTCGAGTATGTGGCCCATCAGCGCGATGATGAAATCGGCGTCCGCATCCATCATCTCCTCGACGAACGCCGGGTTGTCGTAGAAGAGCGTGCAGAGGCGCTCGACGCCCACCAGGTTCCGCAGCGGCCCGAAGAACCCGCCCCAGCGGTCGGAGATGATGATGAAAGGGACGGGCCGCGCCCGCATCGCGGCGAGCTTCTCCCGCCAGTCGGCGCCGATGCGGGCGGCGGGATCGGGCCGCATCCGCTCGGCCCAGAAGCCGCGGAACTCCTCCCGCGTCTCGACCGGGAACTTGAGGAACTGCGGCATCGAGCTCTGGGGCTGGTCGCGCCGCTCCATCATCAGGATGCCCTCGTGGTTCACATACACCACGTGGCTGGCATCCTCGGAGATGATTTTGCGTTCAAAGGGCGGGTTGGGGAAGAACCAGTGGCCGACCCAGTGCCTCTGGTCGCAGATGGCCGCCGGATGCCGGTTGGGATCGAACCCCTCCGCCTTCCACCGCTCGACCGTCTCCGGCCACGCCCCCCAGTCCCAGAACGGCGCCCGGTCCACCTCCCCATATTCCATGCACGCCCGAAATCGCCCAACGTCATTCATGTTCGCTGCCCGACCGCGCCAAGCCTTCCGCCAGATCCGACGCCTTCTCATGCTTGAAATCGGCCTATGGCTTCTCAAGCGCGAGGAGTTCGCGGGCCAGTCCCCTCAGGTAGGCATCGGGATCTGTCCACGAGCCGTATAGCGTGCGGATAAGGGTCTCGAAAGGCATGAAGTGCTTCTCAATGAACTCAAGTGGACTGGCGATCCGGATCACCGGATCGGCGCAACTCCTATAGTGGGGCTCGCCGAATGCAATGAAGAGCTGCTTCCCGTAGATCGTCGCGAAAGCCCTCTCAAGCTCCTCGCGCCGCCTGATGATTGTTTGGAAGTCAGTCGTTATGAAGAAATCCCATCCCGCGACGATCGCGGAATAGAGGTGCATAGCATCGGGGCCGGCGCCCACGACAGACTCAATCCGGCGCAACACATCGGACGGCCGCCTGTTCGGCACGGCTTCGCACTTGCGCACGAAATTCTCGAACAGTTCGTTCTGCATCTGCTCCAAGAAGGACTTCTTTGCCGCGCAAAGGGAATTCTTGGGCTGGTAACGTCGGATCTCTTCCAGGGTCTCTCCCGATGTTCCGAACGTCAGGTCCCATTGATCGTCCAGATCGAGCACATGATAGAGCGCGGCATACTCCTTGGCCCACCGCACTATCGGCTTCTTGAGGTGCCCCTTCCTGATGCGCTCACCCGTGGCAAGCCCGACCAGGGGGAAGGCGTCGTTTAGAACGCAGGTGTCCAGGTACAGCCTCACAACAGCCCTTCCACTCTCGCTCCTTGTTCGCAGCCCTACTTCCCGGGAGCCTGCCTGCGCAAGCTAAGCCTGCGGCGGACCTCGGCGGCGGGGATGCCGCCCCGTTCCCGCAGGTGCCGCCGCGACCTCTTGATGATCGCTATGAACCGGGGGTTCGTGGCAAGGCGCTCTTCTCCATCGAAGATGTCCTCTTCCACGAAGTAGCCTGCGTCCATCAGGTCCGCGGGGTCGTGCTTCTCGTAGTATGCCGCCTTCACCGCGTCGGATGCACTCTCAGGCGGAGGCGGAGGAATGGCTCTACGCTTCTTCCTGCCCATGCTACCTCATCCTGTGCGCCTTACTCGACCACACCAACCGCCGCCATTGTACCCATGCCCAACGCCACGTTCAATCGCGGGGCGCAAAGCTTGGCTTGACGTCAACCTATGTCCGCAGTAACATATCTCGGTGGAGCTGGAAGCCATCGCAGTCAACAGGCTCTTGCGAGCTGGGCTATGGGTGACAGAAGGTCCCAAGTTGAGACCGACAGGTTGGAAATCGAGGGTGCGGCTTTCCGTGACCCGTTCGAGATTCCGGCGAGCTACTCAGGGCAGATTCCCCCGTCACTGTATCCGCGCATTTTCGGCATCATCGAGAGGCGGCACCGGAGGTTGCTGAAGGGTGCATTCCGGGACCCCGCGGTTCGCGCCGTGCTGCTGTGCGATGGCCAAGTGGTGGCCACGGCCGAGAGCCCGGAGACATTCGATCCGGGGCGGATCCGTGAGATCGAGCGGGAACATAACCGGCTCTGCTTCATCTTCGGGAAGGAAGACGCAGTCGAGGAGAGTGAGTGGGCGTACCTGGGACCCAGCGACGCCTATCCGACCGTACGGGTGTGGGTTGCCCCGGAGGGTACGGAAGCAGAGCGTCTACGTGAGCGCGGGGTGGAGGTGCTGGCGGACTTCGACACGGGGAACCCTCGACATCCGCCTGGCTTCTATGCCTTTGATGACACCATCAGAGAGCAAGCAGGACTGCCACCCGGCACTCCTGGTCAAGGAGCTCACCTGGGGCAGACGTACTTCTATACTCGTTGCGTAGCGACCGTCGGCTCTGCGGACGAGTCAGGCGGCACGCGGGTTCACCGTGCCGTTGCCAGGTTTATCGTTCAATGGGATGATAGCCCCTTCGTTCGTCCGAACCCGGCGAGACGCGGGTTTGTCGGCAGGGAGATCATGTTCGCGCTCCGCCTCAGGATTACTTTGGACCCGTCAACTCGCCGGACCTATATCTCCTTCCTCTGAAGACGGTTGCTGCCGCCACGTGGAGGTTCCGTGTGCAGGCCTGCCCTGAGCGGAGCGAAGGGTCCGCACGCCCTACCTGGTGATCCTGACGCGGTTTTCGCCCTTGACGAGGGGGATTTGCTTGAGTGTGAGGAGATCGGATTCGTCGGCGGTGGCGGAGCCTTTGGTTAGCTCCTTGCCCGCCTTGTCGGTGACGGTGTAGGCGAACTTGGCGCCGTTGGGCGTGCGGAGCTTCTGGAGGCGACGGGGGGTGAGGTCCACCGTGCAGCTATCCTTGGGCGCCTTGTCCAGGAGGATGACGGTGATCTCCCAGGCGTCCACCGTGTCCACAATGTCCACAGTCGTCCACCGAAGCCAGGCGTTGTAGGCGCCCTGGGGGTCGCCGTCGAAGGGGTCCACGATGGCCTCCTGGCGTTTCTTGGCGGCGACCTCCTCCTGCTGTCGCTTCTTCTCGGCCTCGATTTCCTCCTTGGGCTTGGGCGTCGCGGTGCCGATGTTGTTGTCGAGCGAGCAGTTGGTGAAGGCGGGGAGCGATTGGTCGGTGCGGACGTCGAGGTCGAAGTTGGAGCCGATGAGCGTGCGGGTGCCGTGGCCGCCGAGGCCCCAGTTGTAGATGTGGGGGCGGCGGGTTTCCTGGAGGGCGCGGGCGAATTGGACGGCCTGGGGCCAGCCGATGCCGCCGTCGTTCTTGCCGTTCGAGGCGATGATCAGCCCCGTCTCGGCCTTCGGGTTCTGCTTGAGCCACCACACGTCGCTGAAGTGGTCCCACGGCGAGGTCTTGCCGTCGGGCATGGTGATGGCCGGGTCGCGCTTGCCGTAGCTGTTTTCGTAGGAGCCCCTGAACTGGGGGCTGAGCTCGGGCACGTGGATGCCGACCCAGCCGATGGCCCAGGCGATGCGGCCGCCGTGGCGGATGGCGTACATGGGCGCGCCCGATGCGCCCATCGAGTTGCCGGCGGTGAAGACGCGCGTGAGGTCGAGCTTGGGCCAGAGCGCCCACACCTTCTCGGGCGCCTCGGCGTGCTGCTTCGCCGCCCAGTCGAGGAAGGCGAACGTGCGGTTCATGGTGAAGGGCTGGACGTGGCCGTCGCCGAAGCTCTTGGCCGTCCGCAGCGCCTCGTGGTAGCCGGTCCACCAGTCGTACGGAATCTGGTTGGAGGCGATGAGGACGGCGCCGCGATGGGCGTTGTACCACCAGCCGTAGCCGCCGTTGAGGCTCCCGCCCCAGCAGTGGAGGTGGAGGCCGACGGGCGCGGGGTCGGCGCGGAACGAGTTGTACTCCGCCTCGCCGCCCGGCTTCTCAGGCTTCGGCTGGAGCGGAAGCACGACCAGGTAGTCAATCGGGTTGTTCGGCACCGACGAGTGGGGCCACGCCTCCCAGCGGGTGTAGATGAGGCGGGCCATCTTGCCGCGGCGGTATTGCCAGCCATCCTCGGGGTCTGGCTCCTCGATCCACTGGAGGACTGGCTCGCCCTGGCCGACGACCTCCTCGACAGGCTCCGCCGTGCCGCTCACCTGCGAGAGGTCCTCCCCGCCGTTGAGGGCGACGCTGACGGCGTAGAAGGCTTTGCCGGCCTCGGCGGGGTTGTGGGCGTAGACGCCCGTGCCCCAGGCAAGCGGCTCACCAAGATCGCTGACGCGGTAGAGCACGGGCGGCTTCCGCCCCGTCTCGTCCTGGTGATAGGTGGCGTTCCAACACGAGAAGAAGCCGCACTCTCCGACGAGGCGGGCCTTGGCGATGGTGTCGGGCGTGATCTTCTCGGCACTCCGCCAGATGCGGAAGGCGAGGCCGGGGTGCTTCTTGGCGAAGTCGCCTACAAACGCCCTCACGTCGGCCCCGATCTTGAACTCAGGGATGGCCTCAAGCTTCGGCTCGGCGAAGGTGATGAGCGTCTGCCCCTTACGATGGGCGGCTTTCACGCCAGTCGCGGCGGGTATCTTCTCGGCCTTCGGCTTGCCGCCGACGTAGGACACCTCGAGGTGCGAAACACCCGCCGCGGTCGCAACAACCTTGAGCGCGAGCGGCTTCCCCGCCTTGTGGGCGGCCTGCACGGCGTCAAGAGCATCGAGGCCCACGAAGCGCGGGGCGACGAACTTCAGGGGCTTGTCGGCCTCGCCTTCGGCATGCACCACCGTCGGGGCCAGAGAGCGCTGCGTGTGTGGCCCCACGAGCTTGAGCATCAGCTCGGCGCGGAAGACCGCCGCGTCCTTCGGCAGGCCCGAGAGGTCAACCGTCAGCAGACCCGCCTTGCTCTCGGCCTTGAACGCCGCGGTGGCTGCGCCGCCGAGGGCCGCGTGCAACGAAGCCAGAGCAACGCACGCAGCGACGGTCAGCCGGACAAACGCTCTCATCGTCTCTCTCCTCACTCGCTCCCGTTGCAGAAGGGCAAGACTGGCTGAAGCCAGGACTCCGAACGGGGGAAGAGCCCGCTTGGAGTCCTGCCTTCAGGCAGTCTTCGTGGCGCGAACAGGTTCCCCGCAGCAGAGACTCATTCAGTGTGGCGGAACTCAACTGCCCCTAGTCCCAACTCAAGCGTGATTTTTTCAGAACCCTGAGCAGAATGGCTCGAAATGCCCGATCCCTGTGGGTAGAATGTGTTTGACAGAAGACACGTCCTCCCGCAGGAAAGGGCATTTCGAGTGAACAGCA